>CBEUCC010000013.1:0-37689 GCA_965541515.1 uncultured Thermoplasmata archaeon | reverse complement strand
CGCGGTTGATGTACAGGGAGGGGTCATCGAGCGGGGGGGGTGGGGGGGGCGCGGCGGGCTTCTTGGGGCGGGGCCGGGGCTTCCCTCTGGAGGTGGACGTACCCTTGCGGGCGCTCTTGCGGGCGCTCTTGTGGGCGCTCTTGGGCGGCGCCTTCCGCGTGCCACCCTTGCGTTTCGCCAGGAGCGGGCCTCCCTTGCTCCCCCCAACGGAGCGGTCTCGTATCAAGGCGCGGCCTGCGCCTGGCGGTCACAGGCGCTCGCGCAACTCGCGCACGGCGAGGTCTAGGTCGTCCAGCAGGTCAGCGCCCGCGGCCATCTGCGCTGCCTGCGCGTCGGCCTGGGAGTGCTTGTAATGTTCGAGCAGTGCGCGCACGGGCTCGTCATCGCCCGCCCGCGCGATCAGCGCCTCCGCGACCGCCTGCTCGACCGCAGCGTCCTGGAGCGCGCCGAGCGTGTCCTGGGCCGAACGCAGTAGGCGCAACAGCTTGCGCGGCGAGAACAGGAGCCCGGGCTCCAAGAACTCGAGCGCGTAGCGCAACTTCTTCACGTCAATACGCAGCGCGTGGAAATTCTCGGCAATGGCGGGGACGGCGCGAGCGGTCCCAATCGCCCCCAAGACCCTCTTGGAGGGACGGCGCAGGAGACGGGCCGGCTCCCCGGGCCCCCGGATTTTCCCCACCGCGACGGCCGCGGCCTCAACTGCGGCGATTCGACCTTCAAAAACACGGCCGGCGAGGTGCCGCCGCAACGCTAGGCGCGCAATTGCGCGGTCGCGGGCAAACAATTTGACAGCCCGGCTTGCAGCGGGGTCGTTTGCTCCTCCCGTGGCGCGGAGCCAGGAATCGAGGCGGCCGATCTGTACGTCGAGGTCGCGTGCCCGCCCTAGGTTGGCCCCGGTCTCCTTGAGCCCGCCGCTAGCGGGGTTCAGCGCGGAGTAGCCTGCAGGCAGTCCCCGCCCAAAGAGGCGCAGCGCCGCACGCATCCGCCGCACGGCGACGCGTAGGTCGTGGAGTTGCTCCGGGTCGCTCCCTTCCATTGCGCCCACCACGTGGGCCCGCGCCTCCGCAACCTGGTCGCGAAGGACCTGGGATGCTAGCGTCGCGAGATCCGGCCGCCCCTTGTCCCGGCGCTTCGCCTTCCGTCCCATGGGCGACCCGCGCCGTAGCTGTTCGGCGGACGGATGAACGTTTACGCCAAAACCGTCTGGCTAGGCGGATGTTCAGACGCCGGGGCGCAGCAGCCCCCGGGTCGCCAGCAGGCCTCGCACGCGGCGCTCGGTGTCGTCGCGCACTTCCCGGACCCCGTCGCGCGTGGCACCCTTGGGGTCTGCAAGCTCCCAATCCTCGAGGGGCTTGCCGATGAAGGCAGGGCAGGCGTCGGGCCCACACCCCATGGTCACAATGAGATCGGCAGAGGATGCAAAGGCCTCGTCGATGGGTTTGCTCCGGTGGCCGGAGATGTCGACCCCGCGCTCGGCCATCGCCGCGACAGACTCCGGGTGCAGGGGCCCGGAGGGCTTGCTCCCGCCGCTCTTGCACACCACGCCTTCGGCCGCCAGCGCCCGGCAGAACCCCTCGGCCATTTGACTGCGTGCGCTGTTGCCCACGCAGGCGAAGAGAACGCGGAAGGGGACGTCGCCCGTCATGGGGTCCTGCCGGCTCCGGCCACGGGGGTCCGCGAAGCGGCAGGTGCCGGCCTGTCGGCGGGTTCGCGGGCTAGTTGGACGACTTGGGCAGGCAAGGCCGCTCCCGAGCCCCAATCGGCCGGTGCGGTTTGAGGCTTGCGTCAGAGTCGATGGCAGCGGCGGCGATCAAACCAAGGCAGGGCGTCCCGTGTGCCCTAGGGAAGCGCCGTTGCCTCCACGGTCACAAAGTCGAAGCGGATGTCCAACGAGTACGAGATTGATCCCGGACGAACCCGACCACCGGCCGCCGCCCCCACATCGACTACGACAGACCACTCACCGACCCCAAGCGTCTCGTTGATCATTCCTTCGGTAACCAACGTAATCGCCTCCTCTGGAGAGGTCGCGTTGACCGTACTGTTGTCCGGGACGGCGTTGTCGACGAGCAGGACGCCAGTCCACCCGCTCGGGGGAACGAGAATGACCCATGGGCCTGCATCCATATCCTCCGGCCCCGAGAAGACAAAACCCACCTGGGGGTCGGTTAGGGGGGACGTCGACTGATCCTGGTAGGACGCGTCTATCCATATCCCAACCAGATTCCGAGTCGTGGATTCAAAGGTCTCCGTCGCCGTTTCAAAGTACGGCACGGTGCCACTCTTGGACGGCCCGGAGTCCGAACCTGCTGTGAAGGTTACGTTGTACAGGTGAACAACAGTGGAGGTCGGAGTGCTTGACAGCAGGGCCGGGACGGCCACGGCCGCGGCGATCACCACCAACACGGCGACCGCAACCACGGCCACCGACGTGACAGGCCCCGCCTTCCGCAGCCACGGCAAGGCTCGGACCTGGGCCAATCCGCGGAGCCTCAGCCGTCGCCCGATTGCATACAGACGTTCGGGCGCCATCCTATGATTCGTGGATGGGAACCCCACTTAACCATTGTGGAGGAGCAGGACGACAAGCCGCTACGCCGGCCAGCCGCTTCCCGGCGGCGGACGGGGGAGCCAACGTTCACCCTATCCCACTGTTTCGCCTTTTCAACTCCCCACGCGGTTGATGGAGGGATGGAGGGCCCATATTTGACCGTAGGCGGCCCGTCACGCCAGCCCGATCCGCTGCTCGAGCTTGACCAAGCAGATCCCCCGGTCTTCCTTGATCTCGTCCTGCTCGGGGCTGATCTCGAGGGCTGAGTCGTACTCGCGCAGCGCGTCGGCAAAGCGCGCCATCAACTCGAGCGCCTTCCCGCGGTTGTAGTGCGCCGTCCAGTCGTCCGGCCGCAGTTTGATCGCTTGGCTGAAGCAGTACAGGCCGTTCTCCAACTCCCCCAACTGGAGGTGCGCTGCGCCCCGGTTGTTCCACGCTTGGGCGTACCGCTTGCGGATGTTGATCGCCACGACCGAGCACCGGAGCGAGTGGCGCGCGTCCCCGGCCTTGAGCAGCGCGAGCCCCTTCTGGTACCAGGCCTCGGCAGACTCGGGCCGCAGGACGGTCGCGCGCGTGAAGTAGCGCTCCGCCTGGTCGGCGTCGCCGATGCCAAGGAGCGCGATCCCGCGGTTGTACACTGCATCGAAATCGCGCGGCGCGAGCTCGGTCGCGCGCACGAGGTTCGCGAGCGCTTCAGCCGCCTTGCCTTCCTCGAGCAGGGCGACCCCCGCGCGCAGGAAGGGTCCGGCTTCTTTCTCCTCGAGTTCCGACGCACGCGTGTATCCCTCCAGGGCCTTCTCGCGGCTTCCTAGCTCGTGGAGGAGCGTCGAGAATTCCTCCCACGCGGGGCCGTCCTCGCGGTCGCGGAGGATCGCCTTGTAGATGCACCGCGCTCCCTCGTGGTGCTCCCCTGTCGCGGCAAGCGCGCGCCCCTTCCCGACCCACGCCTCCGCGTAGCCCGGCTTGAGTTGGAGCGAGGTGTCGAACGCCGCGGAGGCGTCCTCCGCCCGGTCCATCACAAGGAGGGTGTCCCCCTTCACGCGCCACGCGACCTCGTCCTTCGGGTCGAACTCGAGTGCCGTCTCGACGAGGTCGAGCGCCTCGTCGATCTCGCCCGCCTCCAACTCGAGTTCGGCCAGCTCCTCGAGGGCGTGGACATGCTCGGGGACGATTCCAAGGACGCGCTTGAAGGAGGTGCGCGCCTCGTCCGGCTGCCCGAGAGCGTAGAGGACGCGCGCGCGCTCCAGGTGGTGGTTCGGTTCCTCCTCCTCAAGGTCAACCGCGCGGTTGTAGCACTTGAGGGCTGCCTCGGGGTTGCTCTTCGAACGGAGGATCTGGCCGCGCAGCGCCCAGGCGCCCGCGTGGCCCTCCTCGAGGCGCAGCGCCCGGTCGACTGCCGCGAGCGCGTCGTCGTTTGCGCGCGTTTGCAAAAGCGACTGCGCCTTGAAGCGCCATGTCTCCGGGTGGTCGGGGTCGAGCATCAGGGAGTTGTTGAAGGCTTGGATGGCCTCGCGCTGCACGCCCATCCCGTAGAGCGCGCGCCCCTTGTTGCGCCAAGACGAGGCCGAGTCCGGGTTCAGGGCGATGGCGCGGTCGAACGCGGAGAGCGCGTCCTCGTACCGCTCCATCCGCCGGAGCACGAACCCGAGGGTCACGAACCCCGCCTCGGACGACGGGTCGATCTCGAGCAGCCGGCCGAGCGCCTGGACGGCCTCCTCGTCGCGGTCGGCCGTCATCTGAATCTGGCCCTTGAGGAGCCAGGACTCCGCGTCCTCGGGGGCCACCTCGATCGCCTTGTCGAGGGCCTTGAGGGCGTCGTCCACCCGGTCGAGGTCTGCAAGGACCTCTGCGCGCGACCGGAAGGCCTGGTGGTAGTCCGGCTTCAGGGCGATCGCCCGGTCGAGGGAGCCCAGGGCCGGCTGGTGGCGCTTCAGGATGAAGAGCGCGCGGCCCCGCTGGAACCACATGGTCTCGTCGTCGGGGTTCTGCTCGACCGCCATCTCCAGCACGTCTAGCGCCTCCTCCACGCGGCCGAGTTTTGTGAGGAGTTCCAGCTTGCGCTTCCATGCGAGCTCGAACCGCGGGTCGAACTCCAGCGCCTTGTCGTACCGCTTGACCGCGTCGTCGTCCTCGCCCAGCGCCTCGAGCGTCAGGCCGACATCCGCCCACACCGACGCGTTGCGCTCGTCGAGCGTGAGCGCGTGGTCGAAGGCCTGTTCGGCCTCCTCGTACCGTTTGAGCGCGTGGAGCAGTTGCCCCTTTGCCTGGAGCGCTTTGACGTCCTTCGGTTGCATGCGCAGGATTTGCTCGTAGGCACGCAGTGCCTCGAGGAACTTGCCTAGCTTCTTGAGTGTCTTGGCGCGCAGGCGCAGGATCGGTTCGTCGCGTGCGTTGAAACGCAGCAGCCGGTCGCAGCATGCGACAAGCTGCTCGTCCTGCTGCAGCGCCTTGTGGCACTCCAGCTTCATCCGCCACGCCTTCTCGAGTTTGGGGTCGAGCGAAAGCGAGACCTCGAGTTGTTTGGCCGCTTCTTCGTACTGGTCGAGCGCGAAGAGCGACTCGCCCAGGCGAAGGTAGACCGGCCCGTCGGCCTTCCCTTGGTCGACCACCCCCTGGAAGCACTCGGCCGCGCGCTCGAAGTCCTGCTTCCCGTAGTAGGCGTCGCCCAGGAAGCGCAGCGCCTTCCCGTTCTTGGGGTTGATCTTCAGCACGCGCTCGAACGCCTCGACCGCGAGGTGCGGCTTGTCGAGCGACAGGTTGTTGAGCCCGCGCTCGACCCACGCGTCCTCGAACGTAGGCAGGATCTCGGTCGCGCGCTCGAGGTTGTGGGCCGCCTCCCCATAGCGCTCCAGTTTGCGCAGCGCCTGGCCGCGCTTGTAGTGCGTCTTGTGGTCGTCCGGCTCTCGCGCGAGCGTCTTGTCGTAGCAGACGATCAGCTCCTGCGTGCGGCCGAGGCGTTCCAGGATGGTCTGCTTGTGCTCCCACGCCTCCAGGTTGTCGTCGTTCAAATCGAGCGCCCGGTTGAACGCTTCGAGCGCAGCCTCGTCGAGCCCGCGCCGCTCGAGGATCATCGCCCGGTTGAAATGGGCCGCCTCCGACTGCGGGTCGATCTCGATGACCTTCTGGAACGCGGTGAGGGCCTCCTTGAAGCGGCCAGCCTTCATCAGCAGCTTGCCCTTCTCGAGGAAGATCTCCGCGTCGCCAGGCTCCTGGAGCAAGTAGTTATCGAAGCACTTCAGCGCCTCCGACTCCGCCCCCGTCTTCAGCGCCGAGATCCCCTTGTTCCGCCACGCTGTCGCGATGTTCGGGTTGATTGCAAGCGCTTTGGCGTAGGCTTCCCCCGCCTGCTCAAAGGCCCCCAACCGGAAGTGGCAGTTGCCGGTGTGGGCCCACACGTCCACCTTGCGCGGGTCGCGCTTTAGGACCTCTGCGTAGTTCGTGAGCGCCTTGGCGAATTCCTCCGTCTTGTAGTATGAATCGCCGACGAGCTCCCACAGGTCGATGTTCTCGGGGTCCTTCTGGAGGAGCTCTTCATAGACGGCCAGCGCCTCCTGGTGCATCCCGAGGGCCGTGAGCATCGCGCCCTTGCGCCTCAGCGCCTTGAGGTTCCCCGGCTTGAGCTTGAGCGCCTGGGCGTACGAGTCAAGCGCGTCGCGATGCCGCGACAGCTGGTCCTCGAGCTGGGCGCGTTCGAACCACGCCTCGCCGTCGGATGGCACAAGCGCCGTCGCGCGCGCGAAAGCCTCGGTCGCCTCTTCCGGCCGGTGGAGGTCCCGCAACACGCGCGCCTTGGCGAGCCACGTCGTCCCGTCGTTGGGCGCCTGCGCGAGTTTCCGTTCGTAGACGTCGAGCAGTTCCTTGAGGTTTCCCGTCTTGGCAAGCGCCACCTCCTTGCGTTTGAGCGTGTCGAGGTTCTTGGGGTTGAGGCGCAGCGCCTCGTCGAGGGCCCGGACGACTTCGTTCCACTTCCCAAACCGCTCCAGGAGCGAGGCCGCGCGCAGCCATCCGTCCTCGTTGTCGGGGGCCTGCCGGAGCGACTCCTGCAATTCCTTGAGCGCCTCGTCCGACCGCCCGAGGTCCTCGAGCGCCTGGGCCCGCAACTCGCGTACCTTCGCGTCGCCCGCGTTCAGCTTGAGCACCGTTGCAAACGCGGTCTCGGCCTCCTGGTTGCGGCCGAGCTTGCGCAACGCTACGCCCTTGTTGCGCCACGCGCTCTCGATGCGCGGGTCAAGGGCGAGCGCCTTGTCGTAGTACTCGACCGCTTCGGCGAACTTCTCGAGCCGGTAGTAGGCGTTGCCCGCGTTGTTCAACGCCGCCCCGTTCGTGGGGTCGACGCGGATCAGGCGCGCGTAGGCCTCGGCCGCCTGCGGGAAATGCTCGAGCCCGTAGAGCGCGTTGGCGTAGGCCTCGAGCAGCTCTTTGTCCTCCGGCCGCTTGGGCAGCGCCTTCTCGAGCGCCGCGACGGCCTTCTCGGGGTTGCCTGTCTTGGAGTAGGCGATCCCGAGGTCTCCGTAGGCGTCCTCGAAGCCCGGCACAACGGCCGCTTTCTCGAGCGGGTCGACCGCGCCCTTCCAGTCACCGGCCGCGAAGAGGAGCTTGCCCATCTGGTACTGCGTGTCGGCATCTGAGGGGTTGATCGCTGCCGCCCGCCGGAAGCACTCCAGCGCGGTCCGTTCGTCCTCGACCTCCATCAGCGCCTTGGCGCGCTTGTAATGGTGGTCGAAGACCGTCGGGTTGACCTCCGACGCGCGGCGCAATGATTCGGCCGCCTCCTTGTGCTTCCCGAGCTTGATTTGGCACTCGCCACGCTTGGCCAGCGCGTCCTCGTCCGAAGGGTTGAAATCCAGCAGCCGGCGGAAATTGTCCTCCGCCTCCATCCACCGCCCGGCCTCGTAGAGGGCGTTCGCACGGTTGCTCCAGACCTCCTCCCGGGACGGGTTGAGCGCCAGGGCCCGGTCGTACGCCTTGATCGCCTCGTTGACCCGGCCCAGTTTCTTGAGGGCGACACCCTTGTTGACGTACACGTCGTCGTCGTTGGGCCGCAGGTTGATCAGGCGGTCGTAGGCGCGGATCGCGCCCTCGAAGTCGCCCATCTTGAATTGGCACACGCCGAGGTTGTTCCACGCCTTCTCGTAGGTGTCACGCGCGCCGACGGCCGCCTCGAAGGCCCCTGCGGCCTGCGGCCACTTCTCGAGCGACATGCGGGTGACGCCGAGGTTGTAGTGCGCCTCCGCGTTGGACGGGTCGACTGCCGCGGCCCTCTCGAAGCACGCCTCGGCGTTCTTCGCGTCCTCGAGGTCGTCGTAGGCGGTCCCCTGGTTGAACCAGGCGTTGAACAGCTTGTTATCGAGCTTGAGGGCTTTCCCGTAGGTTTCGATGGCCTTCTGGTGCTCACCGAGCGAGTAGTAGTAGTTGCCCAGCCGGAGGTACGCCTCCGGGCTGGCCAGGAGCCCCGCTTCCCCGCCCTCGCCCGCGGCCTCCTCGACCTCGCGGACCTTCGCCTCGATGGCCTCGAGGACGCCCTTGTCCTTCGACGAGAACGAGAGCGAGCCGCCGCGCGTGAAGTCGGCCGCGACCCCCATGGCGTTGAGCATCACGTTGAGTTGGGCGGCGACTTGGCCAAGCTGCTGTGGGTCCATCTCCTTGATGACCATCGATTCGATCTGCTTCAGCGCGTCGCCCGATGACACAAACGAGACTTTGTCCGCAAACGTCGAGGGCCCAACGGCGATCGAGCCCGTCGACTTGCGCTCGCCCCGCTGGAGCTGCCCGCCCGGCAGGACACCCCCCTGGCCGCCGATCAAACGGCTGCCCGGCGTTGCCCCGACACCGAGCGGCGTGCCGCATTTCGTGCACGCCTTGAGCGTGTCGGGGTTGGCCGTCTTGCACTTGGGGCATTCAATAGCCAGTCGAGAGACCCCCGTCGGGTTGCCAGGCGATCTTGCGAGTCCTCATATGAGGCTTGCGGGGCTGTCGGCGCCGCGGCTCCGAAAACGGACGGTCCGGGGGGTTCCCCGCGAGGTCAGAACAGCTCGGCCAGGCGCCGGCCGGTTTCCTTCGCTTTCGTCCGTGCCGAGGCCGCGTCCCCACCATCGTTGACGTGGAGGACGAGGAGCATCTTCTTGCCGGAGGAGACGACGAGGAGGGCGCCCTTGGCCATGTGCGCCTCAACAGATTCGAGCGGGTCGCCAAGCTCCTGGGTCCCCGTCTCTGAGGCGCCGTTCAGGACGGCCATCATCGCGCCGAACGACTCGCGGCTCGCGTCCCCGGGGACGCGGCCAGCAAAGACAGAGCCGGCGCGTGTTAGGAGGGCGGCCGAGCTGCCCGGGAAGGAACCCTCCAAGTCCTCGAGGAGTTGGCGCACTTCTGTGTCGCGGGCTCCCGACAAGCGCGTCCCCCCCTGGACTAGGCTCCCCGCCAATCGCTGACCGGGCGATGCGCTCACGCGAAGCGCCGAATATAGACTTTGCCAGCCAGCTTTGGCATACGAAAACGCCCCCCCGGGGGGAAGCGCTAGCCGTGCGTGTGCCCTGCGTGGCGCCCGACGAGGAGCAGGCGCCCCGAAGGGGTGATGGAAATCCCCGTGACACCCTTGGCGCCCCGGCTGATCTCGACGACGCCGAGGTCCTCGAGTCCGAGGGGTTCACGGTTGTTCTTCAGGTGCCGGACCACTTGGGCCTTGGTGAGGCCGGTCTCCCGCGCGAGGTCGTCGAGCGACGGTGCCTTGTTTCCAGCGCCGTGGAGGGCGTCGAGGATGCGGAGCTTCGGGTCGCCAACAAGTTGGGTGTAGGAGAACCGGAGCACCGGCATCTTCACGGTCTTGCCCTCGACGATATGAACCGCCTCGATGCCGTGGACGAACGCCGCCACGAGCAAGGAACATCCGCACAGCGGCGTGCCGCCCGCGATATTTGCGACGATGTGGTCGTAGCGCTTCGACTCGGCGTCCATGATCTCTCCGACTAGCTTGAGCGTGCCCGTAATGGTGTCCCCCTCCACTTCACGCACGGCGGCCTCGATCATTAGGCCCCGCAGCTTCTCGCCCAGGTCCTGGGCGTCGCGCGCCGCGCCCGGGTGGTGCAGGAGGTAGGCTTTCGCCACGGGGTAGTCCCGGAGGCCCAGGAGGACCGGCGCCTCGTCGCCGCCGACCGTCGCGATTTGAAGAGTTGCCAATCCCTGCCTCCGCCCACGTGCGCCTCGCGAGCCCCTGCGGGCAGAAAACCCTTGTCCCGGGCCCTGGTCTCGGAGGCCATGGGTGCACTTTCATTTCCGTGGGGGCGATGGGGCCCCGGGGCCAACGGCCTGAAAGTCCTCCACCAGAACGCCAAGACGGGTGAAATCCGCCTGCGAGCGGACACGCTCGACGACCTGTGGCACCTGCGTCACCTCATCGCACCAGGCGACTTGGCGACCGCAAGCACCTACCGCCGCGACGACTCCGCGACGCAGGACACGAACAAACCCACACGTGGCGACAAGAGGCGAGTCACGCTCGGTGTGCGTGCCGAGTCTGTCGAGTTCCAGGCGTTCTCAGACCGGCTGCGGGTCTCGGGGGTCATCGAGACGGGCGATACCGACTACGGGCAGCACCACACCTTGACCCTGGAGGTGCGCGACGACGTGAAGATCACGAAGGAGCGGTGGCGCAACTACGAGCTCGAGCGGATCGCCGATGCGGTGAAGGCCACCGGCCAGCCTCGGGTCGCGGTCCTCTCCATCGAAGAGGGCGAGGCGGTGATCGCCTTCGTGCACACGTACGGCGTACGCGAGCTCGTGTCGATCCAGTCGCGCGGCTCAGGGAAGTCGTACGACAAGTCGACGGGCCGCCAGGAGTTTTTCGGCGATGTGTTGTCGCAGTACAAACTGGCGGTCGAGGGACTCGAAGTGCCGGTAGCGGTTGTCGGGCCGGGGTTCACGAAGGAGGACTTCCTGAAGTTCGCGAAGGAGCGCGCGCGTGGCCTCTTCGACGAGGTGCTCGTGGACGCGACTTCGCAGGGCGGGATGCTGGGCGTCCAAGAGGCCGTTCGCCGTGGGACCGTCACACGGCTCGTCGCGGAGCACCGGTTGGGGATGGAGGCGCAGCTAGTGGAGGAACTGCTCGAAGAGGTCGCAAAGGACGGCAAGGCGACGTACGGGCCCAGGCATGTGGCCGATGCGCTCAAGGTCGGTGCGGTCGAGACGCTGCTCGTCGTCGACGACGTCATCCGGAGGCCAGAGATCGATGCGCTCATGGAAGAAGCCGCCAGCCAGAAAGCGCGCGCGGTTGTCGTGTCAACCGAGAGCGATGCGGGCCGGAGGCTTGACGGCTTGACGGGAATCGCGGCGTTGCTCAAGTACCAACTCACGTGAGCCGCGCAGAATCGAGCGCCGCGCACATCGTGGCGGCTGCCGCGCGCGTTCCTTTATAGGCAGAGGCCAATGCGCGGGGGGCGGGGAACCCCGGTTGAAGGAAGTCTGGATCGAGAAGTACCGGCCGCTCAAATTGGCGGACGTGGTCGGCCAGGACGAGATCACCGAGCGGCTCTCCGCCTACGTGAAGCAGGGCAACCTCCCGCACCTCCTTTTCGCGGGGCGGGCCGGCGTGGGGAAGACGACTTCGGCGATCGCGATTGCGCGTGAGCTCTTCGGGGACAGGAACTGGCAGATGAACTTCCAGGAGTTCAACGCGTCCGACGAGCGCGGGATCGATGTCGTCCGGAAGAAGATCAAGGATTTCGCGCGCACCGCGCCAATCGGCGATTCCCAGTTCAAGATCATCTTCCTGGACGAGGCCGACGCCCTCACGGGCGACGCGCAGGCGGCGTTGCGCCGGACCATGGAGCGCTACACGAAGACATGCCGGTTCGTCCTCTCGTGCAACTACTCCTCGAAGATCATCGAGCCGATCCAGTCGCGCTGCGCAGTCTTTCGGTTCCGGCCCATCGCGAAGGCGGCGATGGAGGGTTACCTGAAGCACGTGGCCAAGACGGAGGGCATCAAGCTGACGCAGGACGGGCTTGCCGCGATCACCTACCTTGCACAGGGCGACCTGCGGCGGGCGACGAACTCCCTCCAGGTGGCCGCCGCAACGGGCGAGGTGATCGACGAGGACCAGGTGTACGAGGCGACTTCGTCGGTCCATCCGGACGAGACGAAGGAGTTGCTCATGCTAGCGATTGGCGGCGACTTCATCAAAGCGCGCAGAAAGCTGGACTCGATGCTGATCGAGGGGGGCCTTGCGGGCGAGGACATCCTCCGGGCTGTCCACCGGGCCATCTTCGACCTGGGGATAGACGACCGGGCCAAGGTACGGCTCGTCGACAAACTGGCGGAGATCGACTTCCGGATGGTTGAAGGGTCGACCGAACGGATCCAACTCGAGTCGATGCTGGCGCAGTTTCTGCTCGTGGGGGCAGAGGCCAAACACGCGAAGAAGGGGTAGCCGGACGCTAGGCCCGGACTGTCGTCAGGCCAGGACTGCGTCGCCTGCCTCGGCGCGATCCGGGCTTGGCCCATGCAAGGGTTCGGCGGCCACTGCACCTAGAGGGACGCGCGCATCTCGTCCGTCCGTTCGAAACCGAGCCCGGGGTAGATCTTCAGGCCCTCACGGCTGGCATGGAGCGTCATGCGGTTGACGCCATGTGCCTTGGCCCAAGCCATGGCTGCCTTCGTGATGCGCGTCGCGTGGCCCCGCCGGCGCGCGACGGGCTCCGTGAATACAGACAGGAGGTAGGCTTGCCGGGTCCCTGGCCACGTCGGGAGCGGCTGGAAGTCCATCAGCCACACGACCCCGCTGGCGACCGGGCGGCCCCGACCCTCGGACACGATGAACGCAACCGCCCGACCACTCTTCAGGCGCGCGCGCAGCCACTTCCGGTAGTCTGGGTCGGCAGCGTCGTGCTCCTCGGCCGTGAACTCCCCCATCGCCTCCCACATGCGACGGCGGTGGTGGACGAGGAGGTCGAGGTCCTTGAGCGTGGCGCGCCGGATGGATGGCACGGAGTCCCGTCAATCGCTCCGGCCAGAAAAGCGCTCTCATCGGCGGGCACGCTGCTCGCGCCGCGAAAGCGTGATGATAAGGACCCCGAGCAGCCCGACCATGAGGGCCGGCCCCGCCGTCAGCAACACGGACCGGAGGAGGTCGCCTTGGGGCTCCGGCGCAGGAGGAGGTGTGCCCTCCACCCGCCCGTCTGACTGGACGAACAGGACGGCGCCAAGGCGGCTCTCAAGCCAGGTGGGATCGAGCGTGAAGTTGAAGCGACCCGTTGCCCCGCCCCCGGAAGTATCCAGGTTCCCAAGGAACGACCGCACGACGTACCGGAGGTCCCGGCCGTCGGCGGGCGATGTCAAATGGTCCTCCACGAGGACCGCACGCAGGTAGGAGCGCGTATTGGCGAGGTCAAGGTCCAAGGACGCCTCGACCTCGAGGTACCCATTGTCCAAGACGATCGCGCCGCGTGCCCAGATGGAAGCGCCCGCGGGCTGGGCGCGGGCACTTTCGTAGGTGTCGATGAACGTGGCGGGCGTGGAGGGACCGAAGGCGACGAGCCGCCGGGTGCCGTCGAATATCGACGTGGGCAGCAGTTCCGCCCGGTAGTAGTCGGGCAGCCGACGCGACGCGAGCGGGGGCGTGAGCGGGTCCGAGCTGTTGGAGTTCTGGTACTCCGTCATGACGAATTGGCCGCGGGTGGTTGCGTTCAGGAGCACGTCAGTGGCGTTGTGCTGGATGTCCTCGAGTGGCCCCCCGGGTGTGGAGGACTGCTCGAGCAGGACCGCCCGCTCGTCGGCGGTCTGGTTCGTGGGCCCCTGCTGTGAGAAGGCGTAGTACGCCGCCTGCAACACGGCGAACCGCGGCGGCTCGTCGGCCGCAAGCGACGGCGGGGCGAGTACGGAGGCGGCCACAAGCGCGACCACGAGGCACGCCGCCCAACGATCCAGGGAATCCGCAATCCACATGGACGCGGGCGGCAGCCACCGGGGGCCGCGATAAAGGTTGGGAGAGGACGCAGCCGTCCTACAGCCGGTTCCACCCTTCTTGGAGCCGCTTGCGGATCTTCTTCCGGTCGTTGTCCGAGAGTTCGGCTTCTTCTGGGTCGGTGCCCGGCGTGTCCGTGGAAGGACCGGCAACGACCACATCCTCGGGCCCGACATCGCGCTGTGCTTCGAGGGGCGCGCCGTCGCTTGGCGCGGGGTCAAGCGCCGGGGCCGGCGCAGTGCCCGCGGTCGTTGCCCCGTCCGCCACTGCCGGTGCAGAAGCGACGTCTTCAGGTCCCTTTCCCGGAGCCGGCGCGCCCTGCGCCACCGGCCCCGCGTCGCCGCCCGCCCGGAGCGCCGGGTCCTCCGGGTCCAGCATCTTGAGTCCGGCGACAGCCTCGTGCGCCTCGCGGGCCTCGCGCGACGTCGGGGCCTCCTCACGGACAGGGTCGAGGGTGAGCTCCAGCTCACCGGAGAGCTCCTCCGATGTCGTGACGACCGCCTCCAGGTCCTCGCTGCGGTGGCGCCGCGCCTTCGGCGCGGCTTGCAGGGCTACGTCTTGCCCGGCTCCGGCCACAACGGCCGACTCGCCCTCGCCACTGTTTGCATTACGCTGCACGCCACCACCGGGGGAATCACGCGGGGACGGCCCGCTCGGGAGCCCCTCCGCACTCCCGCGGATGCGTCGCTCGATCTCGTCGGCTGCCGCCTTCGCCTCCCGGGCCTTCCGGGCGGCCTCCGACTGCTCCTTGCTCGCCGCCTCGTCCCTTTTCTGGCGGCGGATTGCCCGCAGGATCTCAGTTGCGGTGCGGCTGCGTTTCCCACCGGCGGTGGGTGCGTCGGCTTCCTGGTCGTCGCTCTCCGCTTCGGCCTCGGCCTCGACGGACCCATGGGTGACATCGAATTGGGGCGGGGCCGCCCCGACCTTGGCAGCGCCCTGCTCCTTCGCCGGCTCCGGGCCGGCCCTGCGCGATGCCGTCGCCGTGTGTTGCCCACCAGGCGCATCGGGCATCTCCGCAAGTGTATGGGCCAGCCATCGTTCGGCCCTGGCCTTGTCGTACGCCGGCCCCGCGCGGTGGTTTGCCGGGGGCGCCTGCCCGGGGTGGGCCGCCTCCTGTTCCTCGTCCGAGATCCGGGCGCGCTGCCGCCCCTTGCGGTCGAACTTGGGGCCGTCGTCAACATCGAGGTCGCGGACTGCGGCCGACTCGACAACGGCCTCGCCTCCCTCCCCGAGGTGGGCGATGATCCCGCCGAGCTCATCGGTCTCGAAGGCCGCCCTTGCTGGCGAGCCCTTGCGCTTGTGCTTCCCTTTCGTCCCGGCGGCCGCAGGCGCGAGCGACGCGTTCTCGAGGTGCTCTAGCGCGTCATAGTGCAGCGAGGAGGAAAGGGCCCCGCTCTCGAGCGACCGAGGCTTCTGGGGTTCGCTATCGGCAAGGTCGTCCGCCCCGGAAAGGAACCCGCGCTCCGACCGAGGGAGTGCCTGGGGCTGTTTGACGAGCGACCGTGCGCTGCGCCGCATCGCGTGCAACGTGTGCGTGTGCCGCAGGCGCCTCTCCAGTTTCTTGCGCGCGATGGGGTTCACCGTGCCCCCGTAGATGTGGTAGAGCTTGCTCGGGCGGTACACATGGGCGCTGCCGAGCGGTGCGTCCGAGTTTTCAGCCCCCGCTGGGTCGGCGAACGCCAGGGTCTGGGGGATACCGAGCTCCACGGGGCGCGCGGCTCGGACTGCCTTCTTGGCGGCCCGGCCCTTCGCCTGCGGTGCGGTCGCAGCAAGGACCGACGATACGACTTGGCGTGAGGGTGCGTCCAGTACCGCGGGGGCGGCCTCTGCCGGTGGCGGATTGTTCCCACCCGTCGACTCGATCTCGGGGTAGGATTCGGGCGCGCCGCGCCGCCCGAAGGTGAAGAGGGGACTCGACCAGCCGCGGTGTTGGCGCGGGCGCCCGTCTGGACCGTCGGCGGCCGCAGGGCCCGACCGACCCGCCGCCCGCCCGTCTTTAGAGCCCTTGCGCTCGGCCCGGTCGACGACGGAGGCAAGGCGCGCGACGAGCATCTCGAGCGCCTCGTTGGCGTTCTCGTAGGACCGGGCCGGCCCCTGGACGAGCCGGTGCTTGGGCAGCCGCGCGGTGATCGGCGGCACGGAACGCTCGTGGATCCGCATTTGCGTGACCGAACCCCCGACGAGGGCGAAGGCGAGCACCATGAAGAGTTGGTCGGGGCCGCTCGCCATCACCGCGCCGAGGTTGGAAAAGACGTAGGTCAACAGCGGGAAATCGAACGGCAGGCCGCCAAGGACCGCCTGGTACCCCTCGGTCATGTAGTGCTTGATCGTAAGCGGGACGTTTTCTGCCGAACTCGTGGCCACGGCGACCGCGCCGAACACGAAGAGGAGGGGGATGAGTGCGGCCACCCCTGCGCGGAAGGGGCCGCCGGACTTGCGGCCTCCCACGTAGCCGACCGTGGCTGGCCCTAGGACCGGCACCCACCAGAGCAGCGTGGCCAGAATGACCATCCACGTCATCCCGCGTACGATCCCGTACTTGGTCGATAGCGCCTTGACCGAGCCGACCTCGATAGAGATCTTGTCCTCGGCCTCCTGCAGCGCGGCGCCCTTCAGTTTGCGGCGGCGCGACGTGCTTTGGACCTCCTCGATGTCCTCTTCGTCTTCCCGGCCAGTGCGCCGGCCACGGGACGAGCGCCGGGCGGCACGGCGCGTGGGGGCCCCGGAGGCCTCGCGCTCCTCGGGGTCAAACGAAACAACGTGATGCTTGTTCCCGCGCCGCTCGAGGATTGGAAGAAAACTCGACAGCGAGGAGAGCTTTCCACGCGAGTTCCGGTTCCGATTCCAGTCGCGCCGGGCTGTCCGGCTGCGCGGGGCGGCGGTGCGCGATTTGGCACTGCGCGTCCGTTTTCGCGACGTCGTTTTTCGAGCTTTCTTGCGCCTACCGGCAGCCTTGCGCTTCTTCTGGTTCGACAGAAACATCCCTCCTGGCAAGGTGGCCTTGCCAGTAGTGCATCCCGTTTTACGATCCGTTCTGACTCTATATAACAGTTGGGAATGCTGGACAAACCCCGCGATTTCGCATGGAAACTGCCCGGAATCCGAGCCCCAGGACGTCGCGCGCAGGCGCGCGACCAGGGGATCATTTCTGTCTCTCGCGGACCTGCTGCTCGAACTCCTCGTCGAGCTCGTCGACTACCTGCTGCTCGTCCTTGGCAAGGCCCCCGGTACCCTTCTTGCCCCCCGGACCCCGGCCGGGACGGGGAGAGCGCGGCCGTGTCTTCTCGCGCGCCTGGCGAATCTGCTCCTCACGCCGCTCGATCTCCGCCTGTGACCGGCCGCGCCGCCGCCAAACGGGGGTGAGGAGGAAGAGCAGCATCAGGGCCCCGACGAAGAGCGCCGCGATCGCGAGGAACGTGCTCGTGGATTCCTCGGTGCGCACGGAGATCTGAACCGTGAAGAGCGCCCACTGCCCGAACGAATTGGTGACGTTGAGGGTGATGTTGTAGATCCCGGGTTCACTGAACTCGTGTACGACGCTCTCGCCGGTCTCGCTCGTGCCGTCGGCAAAATCCCATCGGAACGTGAGATCTTGGGTGGTGTTGTTGGTGTTGGGGTTGCGCGACAAGCGGGCCGACAAGTCCACGGCCTCCCCAACGAAGAAGACCGTCCGGTCGTTCACAACCGAAATCAGTGGGACGGGTGGCAAAGGCTGCACCCTGAGTGTGCCGAAGACACCAAAGATCCCGTCCCGCGACACGTTACCCGAGACGGTGTGTTCCGCGGTCGAGATGCCCGTGGTCACGTTGGTCCACTGGAGCGAATCTTGGTCGTACCAGAAGAGGCCGATCGTCTCCTGGAAATAGTCGTCCAGGTTGGCGTCTGTTAGGTTGTAGTCCATGGTTAGGTTGAGGAAGATGAGGTCGGTGGCCCCCGACGGAAGCTTGAAATCAAATCTGTCCAGGGCGCCCAGGCCGGGCGGGCCCGGGGGCGTGGTCCGTGAGATGTAGGGCGTCGAGTTTCCCAGCCCCACGTAGAGTGCCCTGTAGCTGATGGGAATTGCCACATCGGACTCGAAGTGGAACACTCTGACTGCAAGCGACTGGGTCACGGTCGAGAAGCCCGCGAGTCCGTCGGACGTCGAGAAGTTCCAGTAGTGGACCGCTGAGGAGAGGGTTCCGGACCAGACGTACGCGACCGAACCGGAGTAGTTCGCGTCGCCGGGGTCCCGTGGAACCATTTCGCGCAGAGGGTCTGTCTCGTTGGTGAGGAACAGGCGGACGAAGGCTGGCGGGTCATCGTTGGGGTCCGTGTAGTACACCGTGAAAGTCCAAACCGTGTCATCGAGGTGCGGGCCGGCGAGCGGGTCGGGGCTGACCTCGTCGACCCGGATTCCCAGCGACGGCGGTGCGTTCTCGATCGACTGGAGCCGGATCTCCTGGGTCGCCGCCAACCCCTGTTCATCCTGGACCGTCAGGAACACCTGGAACTGCGCCGAAGCGAACGCATAGGAGTGGGTGGTTGTCGAGCCTGTGGAAGATTCCCCGTCCCCGTACTGCCACAGGTACGTCAGGCTCGTGCCCTCCGGGTCGTACGAGCCGTCCGCGGAGAAGGTGATCACATCGCCCACGCGTACCGTCCCCCCGTCGGGGGGCGAGGAGATGTTTGCGACCGGTGACAGCCCGGGGATCGCGCCGAAGGTCGCAAGCGCCCCCGATGCGGTCTGGACGTGGAGCAGGCCGCCCGCGATCGCGGCCGGGCCCACGACCCCGCCCCGCCCCAGGAGCGCATGCGTCCAGAGGGTTTCGCCGTCCTTTACCGAGACCGCATGGAGCGTGCGGTTGCCGAGGAAGACCGTGTTGTTTGCCACGGCTAGCACGCCACGGGTGGCGGTGCCGTTTGGAAGGGAGACGTTGCGCAGAATCACGCCGGATCCAGGAGAGATGACAGAGAGGTTCGACGTGCCGGTCGCCACGAAGAGCCAGCCATAGGCGTGGGCCAGCGGCCCGGAAACGGGGGCATCGAGGGTGAACTCCTGTTCGGGGACACCCGAGAGGGGGGAGAGAGGGAAGGCGGAGATGTTCATTGAGCCGTTCACAGCGAAGACGTGGCTAAGTCCTACGACCGGCGGCAGGCTCGTCGGCGCGCGCAGGGCGACCGGGAACCCGGGGGCTTCCAAGCCGGTTGCTACGTCGAAGGCGTGCAACTCGCCGACGGAAGAGATGATGAACGCGTGGCCTGCCCCCACGGCCGGCACGAGGGGGAGCGCAGGTCTCGCGGCGGGGGGGACCGTGACCGGCTGGTACACCAGCTCGACCGTCTGGTTGGCCGCGGAGATCCAGACGAGGCGGTCGGTGCACGGCACGAGGAACCCGCCGTCCAGGGGGACCGGTGAGGCGCTTGGGGGCGCCGGCAGCCCAACGGAGCCAAGGAGCGCCCCGTCGTCGGGGTCGAGGAACCAGGCCATCGAGTCGTCCGTCACGGCGAGCAACACGCTCGAGGAGAGGGCCAAGGTGCCGACCACGTGCGCGGTCGAGGGGGCCTGCGACCAGCGGACCGCGGAGGCGTTTGTCGCGTAGACCGACCAGATGACCTCGCCGACCGAGAAGACCACCGCGCCGTCGATGGCGAGCATCCCCGTGCCCTGGAGGCCGTACGAGTCCTCGAACTGCGGGAGACCGTTCTCCGGCGTTGGCGATTCGAAGTAGTTGCTGTTGGCGCCATCGGCAAACCGGGCGCCCCACCCTGAGAAGGCGGGCAGGACGGTGAAGTTGGCCGAGGCCTGGTTGTTTGAGAGGTCACCGTCGGTGGGTGTGGGGTTCGTAAGTTTCGCCTCAATCGTCACATTGCCTTCCGGCGAGAACGAAACGAGCTGGCTAAGAACCACCGAGCCCGTCCCTTGGAAGGACAGTTTGTCGATCCGCTGCTCGAAGAGCGGGATGGGAGTTCCTGTAGAGTTGAGGGACACCGTGAGGTTGGCCGAGCCCTGCTTGTCGCCGAGGTTGCGGACGGTCACTTGGACCTCCACGGGCTGCCCGACATGGGGAGTCGGGTCGGTCAGTTGGATGTCGGTCCAATTGACCGCGAGGTCGGGGCGAGCGCCGTATGCGCTTATTCGGCCGTCCAACCGCGCAACAAGGACAAGTTCCGAGACCACGGCAACGGGCGACACAATGCCGCCGCCGTTGGGTGGTCTGTGCGTCCAGAGGGGCGTGGAGAGGCCGCTGGCCAGCCACATACCCACCGTCCCGTCCATGCCAGATGCGACGACGTAGGCCGCTGAGCCGTTGGCGTCGAGCACGACGACCGGTGGGCTCTCGATGGCCTCCTGGACGCCCACTGCGACGCTCCAGCGGACGCTCCCATTTGCGTCGAGGTCAAGCGCCCGTACCCGAGCCGCGCTCCCCGTCAACGGCCCCCCGATGTCCCCAGCGGTCCCCACGTAAAGTGTTCGGTCAGAGATGGCAGGGGTGGCGATCGAACGTCCGATGTCGCCCGACTTCCAAAGGAGGGCGCCGTCGGACACGTTGACGGCCAAGACGTAGCCGGAGTCGTACGTAATGGAGTAACGGAATCCACCGGTCGCGAGGTACGCGACGCCACCCTCCACGACGGGGGAGGCGTACAGGTGGCCGTCCGGAATCGTCCGGTTCCAAACCTCCGTCCCCGTGAGTGCATCGAATGCGAATAGCTGTGGCACGACCACCCAGTTGTTGAATTGGATATCATGAATCCCTTGGGTGGCGACCAGGACGAGGCCGCCCACCAGCGCTGGGGAGGCGTGGACTTCGGAGGACAGGTTTGCCGACCAAACGATACTCCCGTTCGACACATGTCGTGCGTAGAAGTGGTACGTGTAGGACCCGTGGTAGACGATGTCATCGGCAACCACCGGCGACGTCTTGACGAACTGGAGGGTTCCAAGGGCCGACGATTCGTTGGTGCTCCATTTGAGCTGGCCGGAGGTCGCGTTGACGGCGAAGAAATTGGGCGCTTCAAATCCGACATCCGTTCCAAAGAACACCGTGTCGTTCCACAACGCGGGCGTTGTGCGGATGGGACCGGACGCGCTGTAGGACCACAGTTTTGACCCGTTCGTCAGGTTGAGCGCGGTGAGGTCTTTGCCGAGCGGCACATAGGCGGTCCCGTTCTGCACGACGGCGCCCCCCTCGGGCTTGTCCACCGACTGGTTGAAGTGTGACCAAACGACGCGGCCGTTGGGCGGCACGGCGGTCTGCGCTTGCCCCCGGTGGGAGGGACCACCCTGGAACATCATCCAAGAGCCGAGCGGGTAGTCGACAGTGGCAAGAGGTGCAGGCTCGGCCGCCTCTGCCGGCATCGCGAAGGAGGGGAGAAGGAGCAGGAAAGTGACGGAGGCGGCCAGGGCCCGATGGCGGCCCGCGCTCGTCCCCGCGTGCGGGGCCGATCGTCGTATCCGGCTTGGGGATGGCGGTTGGTCCATGGCGTTCACAGAACCGTTCGAGGGGGGCCACACGCGCTCCTTGCGCCCGGGGCCTCTCGCGTGGCAACCCGAGGGCTTATGATAAAGATTGTCGGACATGGGTAGCGCTTGGAAACGGCGCCTGGAAACGGCGCCTGGAAACGGCGCCTGGCAGCGGTGCCTGGCAGCGGTGCCTGAGCCCCCCATCTCAGGCCCAGTCCACGAGGATGCTTCCCGTCATCTCGGGGGGCGCTACAAGGCCCATCAGGTGCAAGAGGGAGGGCGCCACGTCGGCCAGGATTCCGGGCTTCACGCTGAGGGGCTGGGCGGATACGACAAGGAGCGGTACCGGGTTCGACGTGTGCGCGGTGTGGGGCGTGGAGGAGCCGGCCACGCGCTGCTCCATTTCCTCGACGTTGCCGTGGTCCGCCGTGACCACAAGCACACCGTCGCGCGACAGGGTCGC
The DNA here is from genome assembly GCA_965541515.1 of uncultured Thermoplasmata archaeon. Lineage (GTDB taxonomy): Archaea > Thermoplasmatota > DTKX01 > DTKX01 > DATEUP01 > DATEUP01. The sequence goes on along the minus strand of CBEUCC010000013.1, from coordinate 16,277 downwards.
GTCGGCGATGCGGGCAAGGGCCGAGTCGACCACGAGAATCCCTTTCTTGGCGGCCTCCAGCATTCCCGTGTGGCCCACCATGTCGAAATTCGCGAAATTCACCACGACGAGCGCATGGTTGCCGGACGCGATGCCAGCCACTACCACGTCCGCGATCCCGTTGGCACTCATCTCGGGCTTCAGGTCGTAGGTGGCGACTTTGGGCGAAGGCACGAGCACGCGTTCCTCGCGGTCATAGGGAGCCTCGCGGCCGCCGTTGATGAAGTAGGTCACGTGCGCGTACTTCTCGGTCTCGGCCACGCGAAGCTGCGATAGCCCGGCGTTTGCGACGACGGATCCAAGGCACGTGTTGACTTCGATGGGCTCGTAGAGGTGTGGAACCTCCCGGTCGAAGGCGCCGTACTGCGCCATGGTTACGAACTGGCCGGGGGGGCCCTCGTTGCGCGCGAACGGCTCGAACTTCGTGTCCAGGAAGGCGTGCGTGACCTGCCGCGCGCGGTCCGGCCGGAAGTTGAAGAAGAGGACGTTGTCCCCTTCCTTGATGAGCCCCCGTCGGTCTGGAAGCGCATCCTCGATTACCGTGGGCTGTACGAATTCGTCGCCCTCGTCGCGTCCCCTCGCCAATGCGATGCCCGCCGGTACATCGGGGACGCGGTGCCCCTCGCCCCGCGTGATGAGGCGGAAACCCTTCTCGGTGCGGCCCCACCGGTTGTCCCGGTCCATGACGAAGTAGCGGCCCTGGAGGGTCGAGACGTGGCCGAGCCCCAAGCGCCGGGCCGTCGATTCTGCCTGCTCGAGGTATTTCTCGGCGCTGCGCGGCGGGACATCGCGCCCATCCAGGAACGCGTGCGTGTGGACGTCGGAAAGGCCCGCGCCCCTTGCGGCCTCCAGCAGCGCCTCCAAGTGGTTGTTGTGCGCGTGGACACCGCCGTCGGAGAGGAGCCCCATGAAGTGCGTAGCCCGCCCGTTCGTCCTTGCTAACTCGAGGAAACGGCGCAGCGCCGCCCTCTCCCGGAACGTGCCCGAGCGGATGTCGCGGTTGATGAGTGTGAAGATCTGCCAGATGATCTTGCCCGCGCCGATGTTGAGGTGGCCGATCTCGGAGTTCCCCATCTGTCCCGGCGGGAGGCCCACGTCCTCGCCCGAGGCGGAGAGCTCCGCGTGTGGGTACTTGGAGAGGGCCTCCTCAATGAATGGGGGACGGGCCTGCGAAACGGCGTTGGTGGCGCCGGGCGGAGCGACGCCCCACCCGTCGACCACCACGAGGACCGCGGTGCGGAAAGGTCCGGCCACGCGACATCCCTCGCGCGGCGCAAGCCGGACTTGGCGATATAGGCTTTCGCGCGGCGCCGTTGCGCGCGGGGGAGCAAGGGGGAAGGGAGTGCAGGGGGGAGGATTTGAACCTCCGTAGTCCTAAGACACCAGATCTTAAGTCCGGCCCATTTTCCAGGCTCTGGAACCCCTGCATGTCTGGTGTTTGCGCCGCGTGCCGGAAACGGCACGGCCCGGCGCTAACGTAATAACGGCAGGTCCTGCAGGGGGGCCACCCGGTGTGCGTTGCGCGAGCGTGTCAAGACCCGGGGCTCTCCTCGTTTGCCGCACGAGGCGCGTCGGAGCGCACGCCCCCACGCGCCGCGACCTTGCGGCACCACCCGAGGGCGACGAGGAAGGAAATGAACGTTAGGGCCACGGTGATGAAGGGCACGACGGCGAACTCCGGTGCCGATACTGGGACGCGCGGGTGTGTCCCCAGGACATAGTCGGAGAAGTCCCCGAGTAGCATCCACCCCAGGACGATTCCCGCGAGGTCCAGGCGGGGCCAGCGCATCCCCTTGAGGAGGATGCCGGCCTCCAGCGCCTCCCCGAGGTGGAGCCACAGGAGCGTGTGCGAGAGGGGTGCGGCCTCCGGGGCGAAGAAGTAGGAAGCGTACAGCCAGAACATTACCAGCGTCCAAATCCCGTACTTCACGAGGAAACAGAAAGCAAGGACCTCCAGGGTCGCGGACCTTCGGCCGTCTTGAAACCACCAGAGCGCGAAGATGATGATCATGAAGAATGGGCCCGCAGGCGAATCGGGCACAAAGGGCAGGAGGTACCACTCGGTCTCCAGGAGCTGGTCCCAGTCGTAGTAGACGCCGTAAGCGACGCCACCAATGTTCGTGAGCGTGACCGCGAGCGCGAGGGTCTTCACCTCGCGGAAGGCCGAGAGGAGCTTGAGCGCTCTTTGGCCGCCCGTCTCCCCCGCAAGGTACGAGCGCAGGCCCCCTGACACCGGCTGGCCCCCGGCCAGAAACGGACTGCAAGGTTATGTCCCTGCGGGGCCGGCCCGCCCCGTGGGCGGGGCCGGCAATCCGTGGCGGCGCCTTCGCAAGGTTCAAGCCCGCCCAGGGACACGCCCGCGCGTGCGCGTCGCGGTCGTCCACGCTTCCGACAAGCTGTCCACCCAGGCGGCCCACCGCGCCGTTGCCACGTTGAAGGGGCTCCCTGAGTCGCCCACGGTAACGGAGGAGCTCGGGGCCCGCTCCCCGAACCTCCTAGTCGCCATCGGGGACAACCGATTCCTGCTCGACACGCTGCCGGAGGTCTCGAGCGATACCGAGGTACTCGCGGTCGGCCACGGGTTCCTCGCTGAGATACCGCCCGAAGCCGTCGCGCGCGCTCTGCCACGGGTGGTGGCAGGCCGGCGCACCGTCGAAGAGCGGCTCCGCCTGGAAGTCGTGGTGGGCTCGCGCAGGCTCCCGCCCGCCATGAACGAGGTGGCCCTGACGACGAGCCGGGGAGGCGGCTTCCTGCGGTACTCACTCGAGATCGACGGCGAGCGGGTGTGGCGTGACGCCGGCGACGGTGTCGTCATCTCGACGCCCACGGGCTCTACCGGGTACGGGCTCTCGGCCGGGGGGCCGGTCGTCATGGAGAACGCCGAGACGATTGTCGTCGTCCCCATCTGCTCCGCCTCCGGCAAGCGACCCGTGGTTCTCCCCCGGTCCGCTCATGTCGGCATCTCCGACATCGAGTCGCGGGTCGGGCGCACGATCGTTCTTGATGGCCGGCGCCGCGTCCGCGTGCGGGAGAGCGGATTCACCGTTCGGGCCTCGCCCGACCCCGTGCGGTTTGCTCGCCTCGGAGGGGCGCGGTACCTGCAGGTCTTCGGGAAGTTGAAGTCGAGGTCCTCGCCGACAACGCTGCCCCGCGACGCGCCCCCCTCGGCGAAGTTTGTCTTCCGGTTGCTTGCCGACCAGGGGACGCTCACCGAGCGGCAACTCGTAACCGAATCGCAGTTGCCGGAGCGCACGGTCCGCAGCGCGCTAGCCTACCTTGCCAAGAAGGACATTGTCCGCCGTGCACCGTCGTTGCGCGATGCGCGGGAGGCCGTGTTCGCGCTCAAGCGGTAAGCCGCAAGCCGCTCGCCTGCCTCCCCGAAACAAGCACCCGCGCGACGGCTAAATACGATGGGGACGCTCCTCGCCCTGTGCGCGCTTCCGTCGCGACTGTAGCCCCGCTCTTGATTGTACTGGTGCTCATCGCGGCGCCGGTCGCGGCCGAAGACCCCGTCCAAATCCTGGCGTTCGACGACTACGAAGAGTCGCTCGCGCCCGGCGAGTCTGTGATCTTCGAGTGGAGCGTGCGCAACGTCGATGTCATCGCCTACAACATCAGCGTGATCGTAGACGTCCCCGAAGGGTTCTCGGCGGCCGTTTCGACCGCCCGGATCACGGACCTTGCTCCCAACCGCGCCGCCGCCATCCTTGTGAACGTCACCGCCCCCGACGAGGTCGCCTCGGCGGTAACCGCTCCGATCGAGCTGAAGCTGGTCATCGAAGACGGCGGTGCCGTCGTTTTCATCGCGTCGGCAAGCGCCACAATTGACATCTCCTCGGTCTACGCCAAGAAGCTCGTCCTCGACCTCATCGAAAACCCGCTGCCCGAACCCTTGGACAACGAGTGGGGCGTCTTCCTCCTCAACGTGGCGATCTGGCTTGGCATCGCGGTGACCGTCCAGCTCGTCCTCGACCCTCTTATCAGCCGGCTCACGAAGAAGACCAAGACCGAGATCGACGACATCATCCTGAGGATTGTGAAGAAACCCATCGTCATCCTCCTCTTCCTCTACGGCGCGGTCCAGTCCCTGTACGCGCTCGACCGTCATGTGCCGGCCTTTGTGATCGAGTTGCTCCTAATGGTTTACGGCCTCGCGTCTACACTGATCTTCATTTACCTCGGTTATCGTCTTTTCAAAGACGTCGGCGTCCAAATGGCGCGGAACGTCGCCAAACGCTCGTCGACCAAGCTCGACGACATCCTCATCCCAATCATCGAGAAGCTGGGCCTTCTCGCCCTGGCGTTTGTGGGGCTTGGGATGGTCCTTGGCTACCTCAACGTCGACCTCACCCTCTTTGTCGCAGGCGGGGTCGTGATGAGCATGGTGATTGCCTTTGCCGCTCAGGACACGCTCTCCAACATCTTTGCCGGAATGTTTCTCCTGGCTGACCGGCCGTTCAAGGAGGGCGACGAGATCTACCTCGGGGACGACTTGATGGTCGTCCGCCAGATCGGCATGCGCACGACACGCTTTTACCGCTACAAGGACGCGAGCATTGTGACGGTGCCAAACAACGGCCTCGTCAACAAACAGATCGTGAACTTCTCGAACAAGAAGGACCCGGGCGTCTACAAGATGACGGTCGGTGTGGGATACGGGAGCGATGCTGAGCAGGTGAGGCGGATAATCCGCAGCGTCATCATGCGGACACCTCACATCCTCAAGGACAACCCGGCCAAGAAGCCGGTCGTGCGCTTCAAGGCGATGGCGGATTCCTCGATCAATTTCTTTGTCCTCGTTTGGGTCGACGAGAGGTCGAACCGGTTCGGCGTCGAGGACTTCCTCAATTCGCAGATATACAAGGCTCTGAACGACGCGGGCATAGAGATCCCCTTCCCGCAGCGCAGCGTTCACCTGCTGCTGGAGGGGCTCGAGCAGAGGGCGGCCGACGGGCAGTTGCCGCCAGATGTCGCGGAGCTCGCGCAGCGCCTCAAGAAGGTCATGCCGCCGCCCGCACTGCCGGGCAAGGCGGCCGAAGCGAAGAAGATGGCCGGTATTGCACCGGCGCCTAGCACAGGAGTGACAACCATGGGACAATCGATAGGACCAATGGGCGACGAGCCCTTGGGAGCGGACGAGACCGTCGGGGAAGCGTACGACCGAATTGTCGGGCCGGCCGCGACCGTTCAAAGGACCGGCACGCTGCAGGACGCCATCCGGGCCTTGCTGACAACACCGACGACTCGCAAGGTCTACGTCCTTGGCAAAAGGAACGAACTTGTCGGCGTCATCACGCTCCATTCGCTCATGACCCAGCTATCGCACCGCCTTGGCGCACGCGAGAAGGGGATGTTCTCGTTCATGCGGTTCGTCCGCGACATGCAGACAGATTCCCTCGAGTCGTTCATGGCCGAGCCGGTGAACGTCACGCGCAACACCACTATCCTGGAAGTGGCAAGGCTTGTGGTGGACAAGAACCTCAACGACTTCCCGGTCGTCGACGACGCGGGGCTTGTGCTCGGTGAGGTCAATTCGCTGCTCCTGCTCGAGGCCGCCCTTGCGCTCTTTGAGTCGGACTCGGTAAAAGGCGGCGGGGCCGACGAAGACGGTGGGGACGGCGGCGAGTAAGGGCCCCGTGCGCGGCTACACACGAAGCGAAGTCTCTTCTCTGTGCTCAGCGGCGCGCTTCTTGAGAGGCCTTACCGGCACGCCCCCGACGAACCCTTCGACATCGCGGTTCACGAGCGAGAAGGCACTGACCACCGCACCGGGCGCGATCTTGACGCCCGGCAAGATGAGGCACTTGGCCCCGACGACCGCGCCGCGACCGACGACGACCGGCCCCGTCCTGTATTTGCGCTGCATGTACTCGTGGGCGAGGATCGTCGTCCCGTACCCGATGATCGCCTCGTCCTCGAGGGTGATGAGGTCCGGGAAGAATATGTCCATCGTCGCCTCCAGGCCGACCGAAACGTGGTCGCCGACTTTCATCCCCATCCGGCGGTAAAGCCAGTTCTTCAGGGCCAGCGAAGGGGTCGTACGCGCGAGCCGCATCAGGACGTAGTTCCGGTAGACCCGCCGTCGCGGGACCGTCTTTGCCCAGTGCCAAAGCGCATTGTGCTCCCCCGGGGAGGGGCGTTCCTCGAGGCGCTCGTGCCGGTCACCGAACGTGGCCGAGAGCACTTCCGTTGTGGGCTCGGGACGCATCATTGTGCGGGCGCCCCCCCAACGGAGTCCATGGCTTCAATGAAAGCCCGCGGTTGGAAGTCGAGCTGCAGGGTCGGCCCGCCCTCCAACTCAATGACCGGGAGGCGGAACCCGTAGTTCTCCTTGAGCGCGGGCTCCACGTCGACGTCCACGACCTGCAGGACCGACCCGTCGCTGTACTCGATCCGCCCCACGACGGAAGTCGGCCCGCTCTCGTCGGGGGCAAACGCAACGCGGGGCGGACCAAGCCGTCGCGCGAGCTCGCGCTCCACGACACCAAGCGCGTCAAGGCACAGCGAGCACCCCTCGCGGGTGAAGAACCGGACGTCGGGCACGGCAGCCGTCTTGTCCGTTTCCGGCCAAGTAGGCTTCGGTGATTCCGAACCGACGGGACGACGTCCAGGTGCCAATGGGCGGCGTTGGCCGTCCGCAAACGATTATAAACAAGCGGCGGCTTGCGAGCCTCCCCGCCCCTCGGGATAGAGCGTCTGGAGGCATCGCTTGGCACAGGAAAAGGCCCAACAGGCAAGAACGGCAAGCCGAGCCGAAGCACGCAGATCGAAGGACCGGTGGAAGGCCAAGAAGTGGTACTCGATCTACGCGCCGCCGATGTTCTCAACCGCGTTGATCGGGGAGGCCCTTGCCGACGAGCCCGACCGGCTGATCGGACGCATTCCAGAAGTCACGATGCAAGAGCTGACCGGTGACTTCTCGCAAATGCATGTCAAGCTCCGTTTCAAGATCAACGAGATCAAGGGGAGCGATGCGCACACGGTGTTCGTCGGGCACGACCTGACGAGCGACTATGTGCGGCGCCAGACCCGGCGCAAGCACTCGAAGATGGACATCGTATCAGGCGTCGTCACACGCGACGGGTGGAAAGTCGTCGTGAAGCTGCTCGCGATTTCAGACCTTCGGATCAAGTCGAGCCAGCAGACGGCCATCCGCAATCACCTGGCCGCGGCGGCGAGGGAAGTAGCGGGCGGCCAAACGCTAGTCGAGCTCACGAAGAGTGTCGTCTCGGGTGACCTCTCGAAGGAGCTATCGCGCAGGATCAAGACGATCTACCCGGTGAAGCGCATCGAAGTGCGGCGCACCGAGGTCGCGGGCCGCAAGTTCGAGCTCCCAGAGGAGCTTGCTGACAAGCCGGCGGACGAGGTGGAGGCGCAGGTGGCGTCGGCCGAAACGACGCCGGAACCGGCCACTGCCCCTTCGGTTACGGCCACCCTCGAGGAGTTCCCGGAGAAGGAGGCGGTCCTGCAGAGGCTGCTCGCGGTATCGGGGATCGGGCCGTCCAAGGCGCTCTCGCTTTTTGACTCGGGCATCCATACGATCAGGGACCTCAGGGAAGCGGACGTGCCGCGCCTCATGGATGCGGACGGCATCACCGAAGCGATGGCGCGCAAGGTCTTCGAGGCGATGCACCCGGCCGCCGAGGCCTAGTGCATGCCTTTGCCGTGGCGGCGCGCTTGGCCGCCTATCACATTCAGACCAACAACACCGAGTGGGCGCCCGTCGACGCCAGCTGGCTGAGGAATCGCCCACGCACGGCGCGGGGCAGCGCCGGCATGACGACGAGGTCCGGTGCTTTCCGAAGCTGTCGCTCGACGGCCGGTGCGCTCGGGTGGTCAACCTCTACCCGCTCAATGGTGCCAAGCCCTGCGTTGCGCGCGTAGGCCTCGATGTATGCGGCCTGCTCGAGCGGCTCGGGCTCGTCCTCGAAACGTACGACGAGGAGCACAAGGCGGGCGTTGAGGATCCGCGCGATGTCGCAGGCAAGAGTGCCGGCGCGGTCGGCGCCCTCCGCGCCGTCGATGAGGGCGGTCACGGTACGTGCCGGGCGCCCCGCACGCGCGACATAGACGGGGGCCCCGATGGCTGTGGGCAGGTTCGGCAGACGGCGCGGCGGGATCTGGCCCTCGCCCTTGCCGATGGCCTGGTGTGGCAGGGCCACCATCCAAAACTCGTGGCCCGGCGCCTCCCCGGTCCTCGGTTCGCGCAAGGCGGAATCGACGGCCCGGTCCTCCGGCACCGACCTGCCGGACGATTCGTCCTGGGGAGGGGGCGTACGCGCGGAGGCCAGCGCGTCCTGGATGTCGGCCGGGGTTAGGGTGTAGCCACGCGCGACCTCGGCCTCAACACCGGCCTCCCGGAAGGTCGCCTCCACCGCCGGGGCGAATGGCCCCGAGGGCGACTCCCACGGCACGGCCGCGATGAGCGCCCCGCGAGAATGACTCGCAATGACGCCGACCTCTTTGGCAAGGACGCGCGCGGCCTCCACGTCCTCGGGCATGGCCGCAAGGACGTTGACCGACTCGCCCCCCGAGCGGGGACCGAGCAGGATGTCGCGGGCGGCCTGGAGCCCGGAGGGCGACCCGGAGACGATCACATCGTCGCGCGGCTCGATGATGAGGTCGGGCGTGGGCACGTGGACGCGCGCGCGCCGGCTCACGGACCGGACGACCGTGCCGCGGGGCAGCTTGAGCTCCATGAGGTGCTTGCCGACCGCCGGGCTCCCCTTCGGTATGATGATCTCGGCCATGGTAGCGTCCGGCGGGTAGAGCTCGAGCAGGATGGCCGAGGCGGTCTCCTCCGCCGAGTTCAGGACGGCGTCCGCGCCCAACTGCCTGAGCCGCTCGACCTCCCCGGCCCGCTCCGTGCGGGCGATCACCCGCCGGGCGCCCTGCTTGCGCGCAAACCGCACGACGAACTCGTTGGCCTCGTCCTTGTCTGTGACTGCAAGGACGACGGCGCCGGCCCTTACACCCGCTCGCCGGAGGTCCTCCTCCGCGGTGGCGCTCCCGATGATGACGCGTGCCTCGTCGAGGGAAGCTGTGATCGCGCGCGCCTGCTCCCCGTCCCGCTCCAGGATGGTGCACGGCCCGATGGCGCGCGCGAGCTCCATCGCGACACGGCCGCCGCCGACAATGATGACGGGGGCCTCGGGGGCGGGCAGGACCTCGGGGTGGGGGCCGGGAGCGGCCCGCGGGGGTGCCGCCGCCGTTCCGCCGGGGACCGCAGCCGCCTCGCGGGGGATGCGGCCCATCGCCCAGCGAAGCAGGGGCGGCGCGAGGATCGTTGATACGATGGACAAAAGGACGACAATCGAGAACAGCTCTGGCGTGAATATCCCCAGCTGGAGCGCCAAGTTGGCAATCACGAGCTCCAGCACGCCGTGGATCGTTAGCCCTAGCCCGACGGCGACCCCTTCGGCCCCGCCGCGACCCGCCGCACGGGCGCCGATGTACCCGGCGCCTAACTTGGCGGCGAACCCGACCCCGAGGACGAGCGCCGCAAGCAGCGGCTCAACAAGGATCGCGTCGGGGACGAACTGGAGCCCGATGAACCCGAAGAAGATGGGCGCCAGGAAACCGAACGTGATTGCCGATGTCGTCTTGTAGACCTGCTTGTAGTTGTAGTCCCCTAGCAGCCGCCCGCTGAGCAGCAGCCCGCCGAAGAACGCGCCCACGACGAAGTGCAAGCCTAGGATCTGCGAGACACCCGCGAAGGTGAGGACGAAGAGGATCGCAAGGGCGAAGAGCGACTCGCGGCCGCGCAGGACGCCGAGCGCCCGCCGGAAAGTGCGCTGGGCACCCGGAACCACGCCGCTCGTGAGCCGGAACACCTGGACGACCGTGAGGACGATCGAGAAGAGGAGGAAGGTCTTGAGCACGGTGATGGAGCCGAGGTACAAGCCATCCTCGAATGATGTGGGTGCCTGGTCCTGGAAGGCTATCAGGACACCGAGCAGGGTGAGCGTTACGACTTCTGTGAAGATGGCGGCGGAGATGATGACCTTGCCAATGCTGTGCTCCGTGAGCCCGAGGTCCATCAGGATGCGGACGCTTACGGGCAGTGCAGTGAGCCCTAGCGCAAGCCCTAGGAAGAGCGCGCCTTCCAGCGGCAGGCCGGCAAAGATGCCCAGGCCGACCCCCGCCATGAACGGCAACAGGAAGCCGAGGGCACCGATGAACACGCTGCGGCCGCGGACGGAGTCGGCGATCTCCTCGATGTCCATCTCGAGGCCGGCGAGGAAGACGAGGAGGAACACGCCGAGGTCGGCGACCGCCTGGAGGGCGTTGATCCCCTCGGCGTCCAACACGGCCATGCGCAGGACGTACGGGCCGAGGATAATCCCGGCGAGCACCTCCCCGACGACCGGCGACTGCCGCATCCGCTCGAAGACTTCGCCAAGCCCGCGGGAGACCGCGAGCAGGAGAAGCATGGTGACGATTAGCTCGGCCATCCCTTTCCCCCCCGGAGCAGAAGCGCGGTGCTGGCAAACCCCGCCTCGGGCGAGGCGGGGGACGACGTCCGGTCACGCGCCAGCCATGGGCTGCACCATGGGAGCGCCCGTCAATCGGCCTATTGCCATTGGAGCGTCCTCAAATGATCCTTTCGGAAGACCGCGAGGCCGCACGTGGAGGCGCTATTCCTCTTCCGAGCGGTCCGCCAAGGCGCCCGCCGGGTCGTCGCCCCAGTGCTTGGCGATGTACTCCATGAGCCCAGGAGTCATGATGACCTGCTCGTCCACCACGGGGTACCCGTAGGGGAGTTCTACCTCCATACCGTCCGGGTGGCGGACAGTGAGACCGTCGGTGAATTCCAGTTCGTCAAGCGAGGCGCCAAGCGCGATCGCGCGGCACGCGAAGACTGCGGCGTCGATCGGTAGCTGTGTTGGCCCGAGGTTGCGCGCCGGGATCTTGGCGCGCCTCGTGAGCAACTGTTGCGTGCGCCCGCGCATGACCTCCCCGCCGAGGATACCGCCAACGACGAGGGCGTCGGCCTTCCGGCAGTCCTGCGTGGTCAACGGCCGCTTCGCGCGCGGGTCCAGGACGAACGCCCGCCCGAGGTCGAGCTCGGCCACCCCGCGCCCGCTCACGTGCGCCCCCGGCAACGCCTGGATCTTTCGCGCCAGTTTCTTGTCGCGAACATTGGTGAAGGTGAGCCCCTCTCCCCAGATCTCGACGGCGTGCGTGTACTCGAGGACGAGCCATGTCGAGCCCTTCGGCTCGAGGTTCTCGACGATCATACGGAGCGGCGGCCGCTTGCGCGCGCGGCGCTTGTTTGGCGGGGTTAGGCGCTCTGCTTTCAACGGTGTCCGCCGTTCGCGCGTGGAGCGCCCCCAACGCATAAATCCTTCACGCGCCCTCGGCGCGGCGATGCCGGCGTCCCGCCATGTCGTCCCTGACACTTCCGTGCTCATCGACGGGCGCGTCAGCGGGCTCGTCAATGCGGGCGAGCTGAAGGGCGCACACGTCACGGTCGCGGAAGCTTCCGTTGGGGAGCTCGAGCACCTGGCCAACGCGGGGCGTGGGACCGGCTGGGCGGGGCTCAAGGAGCTCGCACAACTGCGGGAGCTCCATTCAGCAGGGCACATCCAACTCGAGTTCTGGGGACAGCGGCCGACAGACATCGAGGTCGAGTCGGCGCCGGGCGGGGCCATCGACAACCTCGTGCGGTCGGCGGCGCTCGAGGCGGGAGCCGAGCTCATCACGAGCGACCGCGTGCAGTCCGAGGTCGCGCGCGCGAAGGGGGTCCCAGTGCAGTTCTTTGAGCCGGTGGTCGCGGAGAAGGTCTTGTTCCAGAAACTCCGAATCCACGAGTACTTCGAGGAGCACACATTCTCCGTGCACCTCAAGGAGGGTGTGCCGCCCCACGCGAAGCGGGGGAAGATCGGGAAGGTCCGGTACGAGGAGCTCGACAGCGAGCCGCTCAAGCGCGAGGCGCTCTTGGACCTCGCGGGGGAGATCCTCGACTTTGCAGCACGGGACGAGGAGTCTTACCTGGAGATGGACCGACGCGACTCGCGCATCGTGCAGATGCGGGACATGCGCATCGCGATCGCGTACCCCCCGTTCTCGGACGGCGTCGAGATCACGGCGGTTCGCCCCACGGCCCGGCTGCGGCTCGAGCAGTACAAGCTTGAGCCGGAGCTGGTCTCGCGCCTCGAAGACCACCACCGGGGGATCCTTATCTCAGGGCGACCGGGGGACGGGAAGACGACGTTGGCCCAAGCGGTGGCCGAGCACCTCGCTAGCCGGGGCGCCGTCGTCAAGACCATGGAGCAGCCGCGCGACATGGCCGTCGGCGGCGACATCACCCAGTACTCCGCGCTCGAGGGCGACATGGCACTCACCTCTGAGATTCTGCTGCTCGTCCGGCCGGACTACGTGGTGTTCGACGAGGTCCGAAAGACGTCCGACTTCGAGATCTTCGGCGATATGCGGCTCGCGGGGGTGGGGCTCGTCGGCGTTACGCACGCCAACCGGGCGGTCGACGCGATCCAGCGCCTCATCGGGCGCGTGGAACTCGGCATCATCCCGCAGGTCGTGGACACCGTCATCCACCTCGTGGACGGTCAGGTCACGCAGGTGCTGGAGCTCCGTTTCACCGTGAAGGTCCCCGCGGGGATGATGCAGGCGGACCTGGCCCGGCCGGTCATCTCCGTGTCGGACTTCCGCAAGAAGCGCGAACTCTTCGAGATCTACAGCTACGGGGACCAGGTGGTCGTGATGCCCGTTGACCAATCGGGAGGAGGGGGGTGGCCCCCGGGGGGCCGGGGCGGCCGCCTCGCGCCGCGCGATATCAAGGCGGCGGTCGAGGCCGTGGGCCTCCACGGCGACGCCGATATTGAGGTCGGCCCCGGTGGCACCACGGTAGTTGTCGACCCCCGCGACGCGCGCCGCGTGATCGGGCCCAGGGGCGAACAGGTGAGGGCGCTCGAACGGGAGCTCGGTGTGCGCCTGAGGGTCGTCAGCAGGCGCGGCGGGGCAAGCCCCGCCGACGACACGCCCGCCACTGGCGAGGCTAGGGAGTGGCACCCGCGTCTCCGTGCAACCGGCAAGACGGTCTTCATCCACCTTGAGCCCCGGTTGGCGGGCGAGGCCGTGGAGGTGCTGCTTGACGGGGAGCCCCTGATGGAGGCGGACGTCGGCCCGAAGGGGTCGATCCGCGTCTCGCGGCGAAGTGCCCAGGGGCGTAAGCTCGCACGTGCGGTGAACGGGGACGCGGAGGTCACCGTGCGCCTGAGCAAGGACTAGGCTTCACCTGACCCAAGGGCCCGCCCGACCGTGCCCGAGTACACGTGGTTCTTGATGGTGTACAGCTGGCGCATAGAGAACACGAGATGGTCCGGCTCTCTGGCGATGAACCGGTGCTCCCGGTTGAACTTCGACATCGCCACGGCCGTCCGGAGGTACTCGGAGAAATCGTGGAACGCCATGATCTCTACGGACTCGAGGTCCGTCGCCACCCGGAAGATGACGGGCAACTTCCGGAAGAAGGGCTCCTCGCGCTCCCGGCGTTGCGCGAGTTGGACGCTTGGCCGGTAGTGCTGGTGGAAGAGGGCCAGGACCTCGTAGCCGAGCGCCGCTAGGTTCGGGACGCGCAGCGGCCGCATGAGGCCGAGCGCCTCGAAACGCCGGCGGATCTTGGTCACGGTCTGCCTCGTGACGTCGATCTGCTTTGCGACACTCGAATCGTGGAAGTCGGGGTTGGCGACGATCCCCCGGAAGACGCGCTTCTCGATCCGCGAGAGATCGACGGACCGGACCGTCTCGAAGGGGGAACGTTCACGTCCGGGGGGGCGCTCCTCGCGATCTGTGATGCCGAAGTCGGACGCGAGCAGGTCCCCGCACTCGAAGGTGTTGTAGAGCCGGCTTTGGCCAAATGGGAAGTAGATGGCCTTGAACCCCTCCGGGAGCAGGATGTCACGCTCCGAGAAAACGCGGAAGAACCGTTCGGAGTTGGAGCGCGCCGCCGAGTAGTTGCGGTTGAGGGAGAGGGCAAACCCGGCTCGCTCGTCGGACGCAATGTAGAAGATCTCCGGGAAGTCCGCGACGAGCGATTGGCCCACGTCGATCCGCGTCGTCTGCGGAACGCTGGCGTTGAGCATCGCCCAGTTGATGGTCAGCAGTTCGCAGCCGAGGTGTTGCAACTGCGGCCACTGGAGCGTGAAGAAGTAGCCGCGCGACTTGAGCCGGTTCTTGATGGCTGTGACCGTGGACAGCTTGACCTGCACGCGTTCCGACAGTTCACGGTCGTTGAGTGTCGGGTGCTGCACCAAGGCGTGGAACACGACACGCTCGTTGGGGGAGAGGTCCTTGGTCGCCACGGTTGGACACGCCCGAATGGGGGCCGCGGACAAAAACATATCGCATGACGCCCTCGTTTCGCAAAACGGTATGGATGGCCGCGTCCGGGTGCACCATTCGTGGCGAAACGGCGAGAAATCGCGTGGCGCTGGCCCGCCGGGTTCTCCGGCCCGGGAACCCTTTAAGGCCCTCCGCTGGCGTGAGCCACCCCCGGTGAGGCGCCCTGACCAGTGAGAACATCTTCCGCGCGTACGACATCCGCGGGGTGTTCAACGAGGACCTGCACACGGCAGACGCGGTCCAGATCGCGGAGACGTTTGCCGAGTACCTGCAGGGCAAGGGGCCCGTGTCGATCGCGCGGGACGGGCGCACCTCGTCACCGGCGATCACGAGCGCCGTTGCCGCCGGGCTCTCCGCGGGCGGCGTCGACGTGGAGGCCTTTGGCCTGCTGCCGATCCCCACGGCTAACTTCGCCACATGGCAGGGCGCGTACACAGCCGGCGTCTATGTGACCGCATCACATAACCCGCCCAAGTACAACGGCATGCGCTTCCGCCACCCCGACGGCGCTGGATTCACGACGGAGAACCAGAAGATCAAACGGATGTTCTTCGAGGGGCGCAGGCGCCGGGCGGCGTGGGACGGCGTCGGGAAGGTGCGGGAGGGCGACGCGAAGCACGTCGTGGACCGCCACACACACTACCTGCTCAAGCGCCTGCCTGGCATGCGCTCCCTGAAGGTCGTCCTGGACCCCGGCAACGGCGCTGCAGCGGTCACGGCGCCGCGCCTGTTTACGGAGGCGGGCTTCCAGGTAAAGGTCATCAACGGCCAGATCGACGGCACGTTCCCGAACCGCGACCCCCACCCGACAGCAAAGACAACGGGCGCGCTCCGGAAGGCGGTGAGGAAGCACGGCGCCGCCTTCGGGGTGGCGTTCGACGGCGACGGTGACCGGTGCGTGTTTGCCGACGACAAGGGGCGGGCCGTCCAAGCCGACAAGGCAGGGATTATCGTCGCGCGCGAGATCGCCCGGCGCAAGCGCGGCTCGACCATCCTTGCCAACGTCCCGTGCTCGATGATCGTGGAGGAGGAATTGGAGAAGGTCCCGGGGACGAAGGTGCAGCGCGTGCGGGTCGGGGACGTGTTCGTATCCGAGGCCATCCGCAAATACAACGCGGCGTTTGCGATGGAGATCTCCTCGCACTATTTCATGCCGGAGTTCTACATCTTCGACGACCCCGTGCTGATGGCCCTCAAGGTCGCGCAGGAGGTCGGCGAGAGTGGGCAGAGCCTATCGGAGCTCTCGGACGCGATCCCCTCGTACCCCTTCGTCGAGAAGGGCATCGCGGTGCCTGACGAGGCCAAATTCGACGCCGTGAAATGGTTGGTCGAGCATTACCGAAGCAAGGACCTGGAGGTCACCACGATCGACGGAGCCAAGGTGGAGTTCGGTGATGGCTGGGGCCTGCTCCGCGCCTCGAACACGCAGCCGATGGTTCGGCTCTTTGCCGAGGCAAGGACGAAGGAGGACCTGAATGCCATCGTCAAGCGGATGGAGAAGGACGCCGCGCGCGCGGTCAAGCACGTCAGGGATGTCAGGGCCAAGACGGGCCCGGCGTGACGGCAGGTCAGCGGAACTGCTGAACGATGGACCTGAGCGTGTCCACAAAGAGGTCGCACTCGCTGGGCGTGTTGTAGAGGTAGAGGGAGGCCCGCGCCGTCCCCTTGAGTCCGTGGGCGCGTAGCCACGAGTGGACGCAGTGGTTCCCCGAGCGGATCGCGATGTTGGCCGCCTCGTCGAGCATGAGGGCAATGTCGTGCGCGTCGAGCCCGTCAACCGTGAACGAATAGATGGAGCCGCGCTCGTCGGCGTCGGCCGGCCCCAGCACCTGGAGGCCGGGGAGCCCCTCGAGCCCCGCGGTGATGCGGCGGTT
>CBEUCC010000012.1:0-37902 GCA_965541515.1 uncultured Thermoplasmata archaeon | reverse complement strand
TTCCCCACCGAATAGGCGTTGATCAGCGTGTCGTGCTGCCAGGGCCGCGTGCGAGCCGCATCGACGTGACCGCCCCAGAGATCGACGACGCAACGACCGTCCACACGCACGCACACTGCCGCACCGATCTCGTCCTGATCCGCGAAGTTCGCAGCGAAGGCCTCGCGCAGGGGGATTGGGTAGGGGGCCGAGTAGAATAGCCCACTCTCGGTAGTCTTGATGACCGCCGCAAAGTCGCCGGATGCGCCCACGTGGTCCTGCAGGTACGAGATGGGGGGCGCCGGGTCTTCTTTGATCTTCTCGACGTTCCCGAGGGATTTGGTGACCATCGAGTAGTTGGCGCGGAATACGCGCTCCCATAGGTAGGGCTGGCGCACGGAGACAATGATCGTGGCTTCCGTCCCGACCGACACGACACGCAGGTCTGCGAATGGTCGGAAGTAGAGGGTGTCGTTTGAGGCGCCCGTTTCGAGGGGCACCTCCGCCCATTCCACCGTGTCATTGGCCCGCCAGTGGACGACGCGCAGCTTGGGCAGGCACTGGCAGTAGTATCCAGACATTGACAGCGAGTAGTTCGAGACGACGTAGGCGCCGTAGAGGTCCTGTCCGACGGACCACCAGGCAATAGATTGGAAGCAATAGAGGTAGTAGGAGGGCGAGCAACTGATCGCACCAACGAACACATGGGCAGGCATGACCGACTCGTTGTCCCCCACAAGGCGTGTCACGTTTGACGAGTAGGGCCCGGACGGGGTGCCAATCGCGATCCGGTAGGTGGTCTCGCCCGTCGTGGGGTCGAGGATGAAGAGGCCGAGGCCTACAAACAGGAGGCCGCGCCCCTGGCTCGCGCTCAGTGTCCACGTGTAGCCATCGCTGTAGGCGTATGCGGCGTTGATCTCTGGGTAGGTGGAGTGCGCGGGCCCCGTGACGCCCTGGGAGTCTGCCGTGAACCACGTGTGACCCTGGTAGTAGTAGCCCGAGGTGGACCTCCACAGGAAAGGGCGCACGGTCTGCACGACGATCAGGGCTTTGTCCCCGAGGGAGACGGCCTTCACGGAAAGCGCCTCCGAGCGCAACTCTACCATTGCGTCGTGGAGATGGAACCGCAGGGGCGTCCCCGAAGCCGTCAGGAGCCGGACTGTCCCCGTTCCGTTCTCCATCGAGACAACGGCGCCAACGCGGGAGCCGTCGGAGAGGGTGGCAAGCGCTACCGAGACGACCGGCGCTGGTGAGAGCGTCTGCCAAAGGGCGACCTGGGTGAGCACGACGCTACCGGACGCGAGGCGGGTTATGGCTGGCCACGCCTGGGTGTAGGAGGTGTTCATCATCCTGGACTCGTCCAAGTTTTCCTGGGGAGCGGTCCATTGATTCTGTGTTCCTCCCACAAGGACCAGCACGGATGCGTTGGAAGAGGCAACCCGCAGGCGCTGGAGGGGCTGTTCGATGCGGCCGACGGACACGGGGTTGATGCCGGAGGGCCACCCCGACACGCGGTAGACGCTCGCCGCAGGCCGTGTCGTCCCATTCTCGAGGGTCGCCACCACCAGGGTGATGCCGGACGTGTCGCCGTACAGGTCGGCGGATGTGATCAGGGAGACGGGCAAGGTCGCCCTCAACACGGCGGAGGGCGCCTGCGCAAGGCGTGTCCAGCCCACGAGAGACCGGCCATACCGCTCGGAGAGCGCCATGGAGACCGCGACGGAGCCGTCGCTGGCGGGTGCTGCTCCCAGCCGGGCGCCGAAGAAGACCCCGTCCGGGCTCCCGGCGGCCAAGCTCCGGTACAGGACGTGGAACTCGTGAGAGGGGGACAGCGCCGCCCACGTGAGGTTGGTGCTGTAGGATTGGCACGAGCCGCTGGGTGCCCAGGAGGTGCACGTGTACGCGTACCCGAAGAGCGTCACCCAAAGGCCGCTGGAAGTCCCGACGGCGGCTGCAACCGCCTGGGTGTTGGCCGGAATCCGGAATCCGTCATGGATGGGGTACCCGCTCGAATAGGGGTACGTGAACAGGGTGAAGTTGGCCAACGTCGCGTAGGTGGCGGCATCGTCCACGGTATGGTTGACGAGGTCGACAGGGATTTGCCCGATTTCTGACGACCAATAGGTGGACGTGTTCGAGGAGAACGTCCGCACCCAAATGATCAGGGGCCGGGTCTCATCGCTCGCGTTCCGGGCGATGGCGAGGCCTGTCGTGTAGGTCATCGATCCCTCGAAGGGCGGAGGCAGGAGCAACTTGCTTGCGACGGCATTTGCGCTGTCGCCCTCATCGAAGAGGATCACGTCAACGACGGCCGCCGACGAAGCGCGGGCGATCATGACGTGGCCGTCTTGAGCCTCGATGAGGCTCATCCGCCACGAGTAGTCGTAGTATGTGTCAAAGAAGTCCATCGCGATCAGGCCCAACTCGGTAAGGTTGAGCGCCTCGATCATTTCACCCGTCGTCGCGTTCGCCCAGATGTAGTACCACGAAAAGCGTGTGGCGACGAGGTAGTGCGCGGTGCCGTTCGAGCCACCGGCCGCGTCGGCAACGAAGGCGTCTGGCTCGGGGTACGTGAGGGGCAACTCGAAGGGCGTGGGTCGCTCGATGAGCAGCTCGCCGTCAGCGGCGGCGGCGGGCCAGGCGCAGATCGCAAGGATGAGGAGCAATGCCCCGGCCGGGAGCAGGCACCGACGGTGCCCCACGAGTTCGCCGGCGGTACGCGCCGCCCAGACCAGGTCCGACGTCGGGCCCGACATTTCTCCTGCCCCCTTTGGCCTGGGCCGGGGCCCTTATTGAGTTTATGGAACGTGGATGGGACAAAGTCAACGGCCCAAGCCTTCCCGGTGCGATCGATACCGGCCGTCTGCACATACGGTGTCGGACGAAAAGCCACCCCAATGGCGACCCGCGCGCGACCCGTGTGGCGACTCGCGCTCCCGAGCGGGCCGGCCACGGGCAGGTTCGTGGCGTGATCACCGACGGGGACACCCCGTCGCAGGCACTCTTCACGAAGCTTGGGTTCCCGCGCATCCCTCGCCTCTGACGTCCGCTATGGCGTGACCTCGGTGTTGACCAGGAGCTGGCGGGGCGTCTTGTCGCCGCCGGAGTCCCGCTCGACGCGCACGAGCACGACGCGCGAGTCGTTGTCGGCGATGTAGGCCATCCACATGAGGAGCTCCGAGCCGTCGGGCTTGACCCGTTTCTTGAGCCCGCGCTTCTCCATCAGCTTGTTGGCGACGTACGCGAGGTCGAAATTCGAGATACGCGCGGTGCGCGACTCCATGCCGACAAACTCGTTCCACCGGCCGTCGACCTCTTGTGCCAGCGCCGAGAGGAACATGGACTCCTTGACCCGCACCTCGCCCTTCTTGTGGACCGAGACGCGCGTGCCGCGCGGGAAAGCATTGGGCTTGTCGGCGAAGCCGTAGTACGCCTGGGCCGCCTTCTTCGCGACGGTCGGGCGACCCATCCGAGTGCTCCCTGGGCGAGGCAGGGGCAAGATTCGATAAAACATTGGCCCCGGGCGGCGCGCGCTACAGAGACGCGCGGCGCGCCGCGCGCCGGCGCGACACGAAGATGATTGCGGCGGCGCCTGCGACGGGCACGACCACTTCCCGGAACTCGGGGATCTGGGCGGACGGCGGCCAGAGTGTCTGCTCGCCGAGCGGCAGGTCGACGGTGCGCGCCGGCTCAAAGCCGCCCCGCGTCCCAAACTCGTTCCCGAAGATGAGGAGTGCGTCAAGGTCGTCGCGCGAGCCGTCCCACGAGGTCGCATAGGCGGTCGCCGTCACGTTCCTCGCGGCAAGGACGACGGGCGGGATCGCGACGGCAAGCTCCACCGACTGGCTCCCGAACGCCACCGACGGGAGTTGGAGCAGCGCCGTCCAGCCCGGAGACGGCAACAGGTCCCAGCGCAGGAGCGTACGCCCGTCGGGAAGGGGCTGACCCGCCTTCCCGTCGACACGGACGGCGTAGTCGAACCCGTGTCCCCCCGTACGGAAACCGGTCGACGCGTTGTCGTCGGCGTCGAACATCACGAAGAGTAAGTCCGAGCCGGGGTTTGGCGCCGTGACGCCCGGCAGCCCGCTCCCGCCCCCGGAGGGAAGCTGTTGGGTGGGTGGAAGCTTGGCCGGGATGATCGCGCCCGTGAGCGGCGCGTCGTCGAACGTGACGAGGAACGCGACCGACGTTGCCGAGGCGTTCCCTTTGGCGCCCGTGATGTCGACCGCCCGTGCGGCCGCGTCCCCGGCGGGGTCGGCCGCCCCTGGGACGGCGGACCATTCGAGCGGGATGCCGTCCACCGCCACGGCCAGGGGCGGCTCGCCCACGTAGCTCCCGGGGTGCTTGCCCGGTGCCGGCGGCCGGATCTCAAGGCTCGCGGACGCCTTCGCCCCGGTCATGATGTCCGCGCGGCTTGCGATGGACAGGGTGAGCGAAGTGCCATTGGGGATTGTACCCGGGACCGAGTCGACCGCCACGATCACTTGGGCATGGCCGCCCGCCGGGACAGTGAGCGGGCCCGAAAAGAGGAGGCTCGCGGTCGGTAGAGGTGCCAGGCGGATGCCGGCTGCAGAGATCCGCGCATCGATGGCGGCTTCGACGATCCCGTTCGCGTTGTTGTCGAGCCAGACCGATCCCGTGGCCGGATCGGAAGGGACCTGGGGGCCGTACCGGACGGTAACATCCAGTCCGGTGACCTCCGCCGTCTGCCCTGTCGGGTTCTCGAAGGCCACCGTGAGCATCTCCGCAGGTTGGGCGAGGCCAGGCGGCAGGATCCCGCTGGCCACCTGCGTAGCGGTAGCCGCGATGGCGATTTCGCCGATCGAGGCCGCGCCTGGCGGCGCGTCAGTGGTCTGGGCGCCCGAGGGCGAAATCCCACGGAGCACGAACGCAGCGCGCGTTTGGTCGCCGACACCCGACAGGCCGCTGACCAGCCCTTCGACCCGTTTCCCGTCGACGGCCACCTGGAGGGCACCGGCGGACTCGAACCCGCCCCAGTCATAGGACGGGCGCAGGCCCGTGAACTCCCTGGACGCGGAAGCGCGGATCTCGCCACCCCAGCCAACGACCTCGACGACCCGGTCCACGCCGAGGTCCCGGTACGAGTAGCCCGAGACGGCGGAGCCGTCCACGTCGACAAGGACAAGGAGGATATCGCCCCGCGCCGGCGTCGCGCCGCCTTGGCGTGTAAAGAAGTCGTCCCCGGCCTCGGCCGTGAACCAAACCCCCGTCTCGCCTTCCGCACGGATCGCATACCCACGCAGGTCGAGTGACGGGAGCGTCGACGGGTCGGTCGCGCCCGTATAGAAGAGCGTGGAGCCGCCCGGCCAGTCTGCGATGCTCCCATCCACCTGCGGTCCTTGGGGTCCGCCGCCGCTTGGCACGAGGATGACGAGCGCGGCGAAGAGCATGACCGTGACCGCAGCCGCGATGGCAAGTTGGGTAACGCGGGCGCGCCGCGCCTGGGCGGCGGTCGCCGGGAGGTAGCCCCAGACGCCGTTCACCCAGCTACCGTTCACACGCCCGCCGTTCACACGCCCGCCGTTCACGCGCCCGCCGTTCACGCGCCCGCCGTTCACGCGCCCGCCGTTCACGCGCCCACCGTTCACGCGCCCACCGTTCACGCGCCCACCGTTCACGCGTCCACCGTTCACGCGTCCACCGTTCACGCGTCCACCGTTCACGCGCCCACCGTTCACGCGCCCGCCGTTCACTCGCCCACCGTTCACGCGCCCGCCGTTCACGCGCCATCGTTTCACCCGGCCGCCGTTCACGCGCCCGGCGTTGACACGGCCCGCCTGTTTGGGTGGCGCCCGTGCCACGCGCATCCGCACGGCGCGCGGCGGGACCGGCGGCGGAGGCGCAGGCACTTCCTCGGGCGCTTCCGGCTTGGGCCGCGGGACCGCTGGCTCCGGGGCGGGCCGTTCGGGCGCGGGCCCCGGCGCCGCAATTGGCTTGGGATGCGGTGCCGGCTCGCCCTCCACCGCCTTTGGCTCGGCGGCCTCGTCGGCCTGGAGCATCACCTCGAGCTCCGCGAGGAGGTCCTCCTCCTCGAGGGCGCCCGGCCCCGGGGCCTTCGTGCCCTCGTCGGCCTTCTCCGGCTCTGTCGGCTCCTCGTCGGCAAGCAGCGCCTCCAGCTCGAGGAGCAGCGAATCGTCTTCCCTCCCCTCGACCGGTTCTGCCGGCACTTCCGCCGGCGGTGGCACAGGCTCCTTCGGTTCCTTCTCGGGCTCCTCCTCGGCCTGGTCCTGCGCCGGAGCGCCTCCGGGCGGCGACGGGCCGACAAGCCCCACTTTCTTCAGAGTTTCCAGGACGCGCCGCTGCGCAGTTTTGGCCGGCTCCACCCGGGCGGGGGGCGGCTCCACCCGGGCCGGGGGCGGCTCCACCCGGGCCGGGGGCGGCTCCGCCCGGGCCGGGGGCGGCGGCGCCGGGGGTGGGCGCGGCGCCTCTTCCCCCTCCTTGGCCTCCAAACCGAATTCCGTCAGGAGGTCGTCGATCTCCTGGTCCTCCGGCCGCACCTCCCGGTCGGGCGCCGCGGGCCTCTGGCCTAGCCCATCGAGGAGGTCGTCCAACTCCTCGTCGGCGGTCTTGGGCGAACCGCCTGGCGCCTCTGCGGGGGTCTCCTTCTTTGGTTCCTTCGCCTCCTCTTCCTTGGTCTCGTACTTTGAAGCAATCTTCTTCCAGCGGTCGAGGAAGTCCTTAGTCATCTTCTTCTCAGGGTCGCTGCTCTCCTTATCCCCCATCGGCCCGACCCCCGAAATCGCGGTGTCGGGAGCGCCCTTCCCGCGCGATAAGCGTTCTCTTCGTGTTTCGGAACGTACCCATTGATTTATGGAATTATGCTTTCGGATGTCGGACGGTCGTCCCAACTCACTCGACCGTCACCGTCTTGGCGAGGTTGCGGGGCTTGTCCACCGAGCAGCCGCGGAGGTCGGCGATGTGGTACGCGAAGAGCTGCAACGCCACCGTCGCCGTGACCGGCGTGAGCAGCACGTCCGTCCGCGGCACCAGGATGAGGTCCTCGCACAGCCCCTTGAGTTCCATGTCGCCCTCGAAACCGATACCGATCACCGGCGAACCGCGCGCAGAGATCTCGCCGATGTTGGAGAGCATCTTCGTGTAGAGGTCGTCGGCCGGCGCGACCGCGACGACCGGCAGCCCGCTGGCCAGCAGCGCGTTTGCGCCGTGCTTGAGCTCGCCGCCGGCGTACGCTTCCGCGTGGATGTACGAGATCTCCTTGAGCTTGTGCGACCCCTCAAGCGCGATAGGGTAATTCAAGCCCCGCCCGACGAAGTACATGCTCTCGACGTCCTTGTACCGGTGCGCGACCCGTTGGATCTCTTCGTTGTGGCCAAGCACGGCCTGCACTGCCTGCGGGAGGCGGCGCAACTCGCGCTGGAACCCGCGCAGCTGCTCCGGGGAGACCTCGCCGCGGCGCTTCCCGACGGAGAGCGCGAGCAGGACGAGCGCGACGATCTGCGTCGTGAAGGTCTTCGACGCCGCGACTCCGATCTCCGGCCCAGCGCGCGTGAAGATCACGCGCTCCACCTCGCGCGTGATGGACGAGCCCACGACGTTCGTAATCGTTAGCGCGTCCGACCCGCGGCGCTTGGCCTCCTTGAGCGCCGAGAGCGTGTCGAGCGTCTCGCCTGACTGCGAGATCGCGACAATGAGCGCGTCCTCCGCCAGCGCTGGCCCATACCGGTACTCCGAGGCGATCTCGAGCGAGGCCGGAATGCGCGCGATGTGCTCGAAGAGCTGGCGCCCCACGAGCCCGGCGTGGGCCGACGACCCGCACGCGAGCAGCTTGACCCGCCGCACCGGGCGCAAGCCATCCGTAAGGGCGTCGATCTCCGCTTCTCCGATCCGGCCAAGCAACGAATCCGCGATCGCGCGCGGCTGCTCGAAGATCTCCTTGAGCATGAAGTGCTTGTAGCCCGCCTTCTCGGCCGCCTCGACGTCCCATTCGACCGTGTGAACCGTCCGCTGCAGTTGCGCCAGTTCGGCCAGCGAGCGCACCTCGAAGCCGGCGGGCGTGGCAGAGACGACCTCGTCGTCCTCCATGTACACGACCCGCCGCGTGTGCCGCAGGAGAGCGGGAACATCCGAAGCGAGGAACATCTCGCCCTCGCCCACGCCCAGCACCAGGGGGTTCTCCCGGCGCGCGCCGACGAGCCGGCCCGGCTCCGACGCGTGGGCAACGACCACCGCGAACGTGCCCTCCACCTCGCGCAGCGCGCGCGCCGTGGCCTCGACCAGGTCGCCCGCGTAGTATGACTCCACCAGGTGCACGAGGACCTCGGTGTCCGTCTCTGAACGGAACAGGTGGCCGTCCCCCTTCAGCCGGTCGCGCAGCGCGTGGTGGTTCTCCACGATGCCGTTGTGCACCAGGACGGTCTTGCCCGTGCAGTCGATGAACGGGTGGGCGTTCTGGTCCGTCGGTGTCCCGTGGGTTGCCCACCGGGTGTGCCCGAGGCCGAAGAGGCCGTCCAGTGGCGGCGACTGGCCGAGCGCCCCCTCGAGCACATCGAGCGTCCCGGCCCGCTTCTCGACCACAAGCCCGCCGGGGCCCGCGACTGCGAGCCCCGCGCTGTCGTAGCCCCGGTACTCCAGCCGGCGCAGCCCCTCGACTAGGATCGCCTGCGCCTGACGCGGGCCAGTGTAGCCGATGATCCCGCACACGCGCTCCACCTCAAAGGACCGTCGAGTCGTTGGGGATGTCCCGAGTCACGTGAGAGGGCCCCTCGAAGCGCGACCGGCGGCCGACCACCACGCCCGGCGCAAGCACGCACTGCGGCGCAAACGTGCACGAGTCGCCGACCATCGCGCCGATGTCCGGGACCGGCACAAGGTCGCCCTCTACCGCCATCAGTCTGTCCCCGTGGTGGGTGACGAAGTGCGACCGGATGACCGTCCCGTCGTCGATGACCGAGTTGGCGATGTAGGAGGACGCCCCCACCTGCACGTTGTTGTGGACCACCGAGTTGAGCACCTCCGTGAAGGGGCCAATCGTCACGTTGTCCCCGACGGAGGTCGACGGGAAGATCACGACGCTCGGGCCGATGTCGCACCCCTCGCCGATCACAGCCGGCCCGCGCACGTACGAGCCCGACCGGATGACCGTCCCCTTTCCGATCGAGACGGGGCCGTGCACGACAGCTCCCTGCTCTACCGTCCCTGCCACGCGCCCGACCGTCTGCGCGAGGATGCGCGTGTTGACCGACAGGATGTCCCACGGGTACACGATGTCCAGCCAGTGGCCCTCGATCTCGACCCCAAGGATCCGTTCGCCGCGATCGATGGCCACCTCCAACACGTCCGTCAGGTCGAATTTGGAGGCGCGTACCGCCCACTCAGCTAGCTCCATCATCTTCGGGGTGAAGAGGTAGATCCCCGTGTTGATGAGGTCCGACATCGAGTCGGAGGGCTTCTCCGTGATCCGCGCCACGGTCTCGCCGTCGAGCTTGACGACCCCGTACTTCGACGGGTTCGGCGAGAAGGTCACAACCATCCCCGGCCGCCCCTCGTCCGCGCGCTCCACGACCGCGCGGACCGTCGTCGCGTCCACGAGGTTGTCGCCGGGCACCACGATCACAGGCCCCTCCTCGCCGGGGCGCCTGCCTTGGAGGAGCGCGTGGGCGGTGCCCAGCTGCTTCGCCTGGTGCGCGTACTGGATGTCAACCGAGAAGCGGCGGCCGTTTTCGAAGTAGGACTGGATCCGCTCGCGCTGGTAGCCCACGACCATGGTGATGTCGGTGACCGCGTTCTCACGCAACGCCTCGACGACGTACTCCAACATCGGCCGGCCCGCGACCGGCATCATCACCTTCGGGCGCGTGAGCGTGAATGGGCGCAGGCGCAGCCCCTCCCCCGCTGCGAGGATCACCGCACGCACCTTACGACCTCCCGCCGGCGTGGCATTCGCCGACCGCGTCAACGGGGAAGGTGCCGGTAAATAGGTTTGTCCGGTGTGCCCGGGCTGCCGACCGTCGGCGCCGGGCGTCTTGAACCTTTATTTGCCGGGGCGGTCATCCCGCGCGGGCTGGGGGTCGTACCGCACATGGGTTCGATTGCGCTTTCGGTAAAGCGGATCCGGCAACCGATCAAGCGGATCCTCATCCCGACGGACGGGTCCGACGCCTCCTACAACTCGGTCCTCCAGGGGGTGCGCTTTGCGGCGATGCTGCGTGCCGAGGTCATCGGCCTCCACGCGGTCGACCCGCGCTACCACCCGGAGGCGAAGGCGCACGCGCACGGCACCCCCTTCGCACAAATCCGCGACCGCCACCCGGAGTTGTCGCTCCAGGTGGACGAGTACCTCCAGCCGTTCCGCCAACTGACGTCCATCTCGCGCATCGCGATCAACACGACCGCCACGGTCGGCGACCCCGCGGAGGTAATCCTACAGGCGGCCGACGTGCTGGCGGTGGACGCGATCGTGATGGCCACGGGCAAGACGGAAACACTCAACAAGGGTTTCTTTGCGGGGTCCGTGGCCCGACAGGTGTTCATGCGCTCGCCCGTCCCGGTGCTCGTCCTGCCCCCGGACACGCAGATCCAGACGGAGGGGTCGGACAAGGAGACGGTCGAGATCGGGGGCGAAATCACGACCCGCCCGCGGATCCTCGTCGGGATCGACGGCGGTTCCGGGTCGACCGAGCTTGCGGCCGAGACGGTGCGGTTTGCCCGCGCGCTCCAGGCGGAGATCTACTTCATGTTCGCGGGCAAGGAGATCCCCCCCGAGATCAAGGGGCTGCTCGGTTCTGTCAAGGAGTCTGCCAAGCAGTACTTCCTCCCCGTCAAAGAGCGGATCGTGGCGGGCGACCCCGTCGAAGAGGCCGCTCGCGTGGCCGACACCGATTACATCGACTTCTTCGTCTTCGGCACGCGCCTGCGCCTCAAGAAGGGGCTGATGGCCAAGCTCCACGAGCGCGCCATGGAGCGGGGTGGTTTCTTCGGGTCCACCTCGGACGCGCTCGTGCGCAAGGCGCACCGGCCCGTGCTCATCGTGCACCTGGGCGAGAGCTAGGCGCGTCCATGCGCGCGCCGGGGGCGGCGCTTGCCCCCGCCCAGCGGCCGCGCGGGTTCCTCGAGTGCGTCCTCCACGATCGCACGGGGAACGTCCGGCCGGATCCGGTGGATCGCGCCGAGCACGAGCTCGACCTGCGCGCTCTTGGTCATCGCGTAGGGGTCGTCGAACCCGGGTGTCGACAACAGGTCGCGCAGGATGAGCCGCACCTGCGCCGACGGCAGCTTTGCGATCGCGTGGGGCGAGCGCCGGTGTTCGCGCTCAAGGGCGTTGCGGATGCGTACGACGACCTGCACCCAGTAGCCGATCGGACGCGCGCGGTCCGACCCGACATTGCGCACCATCCCGCAACGCAGGCAGAATGACTTGCGCACGAGGGGGCGTTGCTCCACCTCTTTGCTCGAGGGCGGGAGCCACACCATCTCCTCGTGGCCGCAGTCGGCGTGCTCGTGGTCGACGCCCACTCGCCGCTTCGTCTCGGGCACGGCCGCAGCCAGCCGCCGGGCCGCCTAAATCTTTTGGCTCGGCGCACGGGGCCACGCACGCAAGGCCGGTTAGTTTGATATCAGGCGCTCCCCATCGAACCGGCAGGCTGGCCGCGCCCTCCCCCGGGGTCGGACGTCCTTACCCGATTGACTTTGAGGTGCCCGCTCCGTGCTGCGCACGCCCAAGGGACGCCACGCCAACCGCGAGAGCACCCGCCCCCGGCGGCGGGCGGCGCGCCGGAACCGCAGCCCCAAGAGCCGCGGGCCGCCCCGCGGCTTCATGGCACGCGCCCGCTACTACGACAAGCTGACCGGCGTATTCTCCATCTCGCGCCGCTACTTCGTCATCGGCGCGTTCGACGGCGCGCTCACGGTCCTCGGGCTCATCCTAGGCGCGGCCAGCCACTCGAACAACCCCGGCCTGATCCTCGCGGCCGGATTGGCCACGAGCGTCGCGCTAGCCATCTCCTCCCTCTTCGGGGCGTACGAGGCCGAGCGCGTCGAGCAGGACCTGGAGCGCCAGGGGCTCGAGGCCGCCATGCTCACGGAGGTCCGGGGAGACATGGTGGCCGCCGTCCGGTTCGCCAGCCGCGTCTCCCCCATCATCCACGGGGCTGGGACAATGGTCGCGGGGCTGCTGCCGCTCGTCCCCTTCCTCCTGGTCCCGTCGGTCCTGCCTTTCGGCGACGCCGTCGTGTGGGCATCGCTCCTCACGTTCGGGTTCCTCTTCTTCCTCGGCGCGTACCTCGGGACCATCACGAAACGCAGCCTTGCCGTCGGGGGCCTTCGCCTCGTCGCGGTGGCGCTTGCCACCGCCATCCTGACGATCGTCATCGGCGGCCATGGCTTCTGACGGGCCCCAAGCGCGCAACCCTACCAGCAAATCATCAAATGCGGCGAGCCGGCTTGCCCGCGCCCAGGAGTGGCAAGCCCTGTCCACCGACCCCTTCCCCAACCTCGTCTCCCCGCCCAAGGCGGAGTTCCACTACCTCAATGATGTGATAGCCCAGCGCTTCCGCATCCACCACATCGAGGGCGACAGCCACCGGTACGCGTTCTTCACGCGCCACCTCGCCGACGGCTCACCGATCGAGGAGGGCTCGCGCAAGGTCGACGCCGCGTTCGAATCGCTCCGCGTCGAGATCAAGAGGTACTCGTACGTCCCCACGTTGCAGCGCGTTGGCGAGCAGGGGATCCTCACCATCGCTCGCATCCCCGACCCGCCCTTCCGCTCGATGCGCGTGAACTGGTTCATGTTCGTGGCCACGCTCGCGACGGTCCAGTGGGCCGGCGCGTTCCTATGGGCGAGTTACACCTCCGTCCCGTCCGCCGAGGGGTTTGGCGAATCGATTTCACTGGTCAGCGCCGAGGCGCTCTCGGGCGGCTTCCTCTACTTCACACTCCCGTTGGTGACCATCCTAGGCCTCCACGAGATGGGGCACTTCATTCTAGCGCGCCGCTACAGGGTCCGCGCGTCGCTGCCCTTCTTCATCCCATCCATCCCGCCGCTCGGAACCTTCGGCGCGTTCATCTCCATGCGCGACCCGCTGCCGAGTAGGCGCGCCATCTTCGACATCGGGATCTCCGGTCCGCTCGTCGGGTTCGTCGCCGCATGCGGCGTCACCGTCTTGGGCGTCCTGCTCACGCAGGCGACCCCGCAACCCGTGCGCCCGGAGGACGGCGGCGGCGCGTTCTTCGGTACCCCGATGGCCTACGATTTCATCACTGGCCTCTTCGATGTCCCCACCTCCTACCTGCACCCCACGAGCTTCGCCGGGTGGGCCGGTTTCCTCGTCACGGCGTTCAACCTCATCCCCGCCGCGCAGCTCGACGGTGGCCACGTCTTCTACTCCATGTTGCCTAACCGGCGCCGCCGCGACGTGGCGGCGGTGTTCGTGTCCCTGTTCGCCGTGATGGCAATCGCGGCATGGGGAGTCGTCGAGGGCTACGTCGGGTGGATCCTGCTCCTCATCATCGTCCTTGTCACCATCCGGCACCCGCCCGCGCTCAACCAAATCTCGTCGTTCGGGTGGTCGCGCGTCGCCGCGGGGGGGGTCGCGATTCTCGTTTTCGTCATCTCGTTCGTCCCGGCGCCGGTCCATTTCGTCGAACCGGACTACGATTTCGAGACGACATCCTCCGGCCTCTCGTTCGACGTGCCCGCAGGTGGCTTTGCCAACGCCTCTTTCAACCTCACGAACCGTGGGAACACGTTCAACGCCATCGAGGCCTCGGTAGGGACGAGCCTGGGCAACTACAGCGCATTCTTCGAAGGGGGCCAGAACAAAACGCAGGTCCTACTCAACCGCCTGGAATACCAGAACCGTACCGTGAACCTCACGATCGTCTCCAACGAGCGGACACTGCCGGCCCATGGCGCCGTTCAGGTCGTCCTCCAGGCCGTGAACGACCCGACGATCGTGCGCACCGTGGTGTTCGCGGTGCGCTCGGTGCCGGGCCGGCCGGCGCTCGAGGCCGGGACCCCGAACGGGACGGTCTTCGCCGAGCCCGGGCGGACGGTGACCGTCCCCCTCGTCCTCACGAACCGGGGCGACATGCCGCTCGACCTGGCCCTTTCGTTGAACACGGTGAATGGCTCGTGGGTCTGGGGGTTCGTGAGTATCGGGAACCTGACGGCCAACGCGACGGTGCTGCCCTGGAGCAGCACCAACGTGACGTTTGTGGTCGCCGTGTCCGGGACCGCGCCGCTTGGCGACCAGGTGGAGTTCACCGTGGGCGTCCGCGACAGGACGCTCCCCGCGATTGAAGAGGCGGTAACGTTCCGGGTCGAAGCGCAGGCGGCCTAGCGGCGTCGGCGGGCCCCCGTAAGGCCGAGAAGCGCGGCGGCCCCGACGGCGGCGGCCGCCCCCAGGCCCGGGAGCGACTGCGATTCGGTGACAAGGACGCGGTCGGCGCCCTCCGCGGTGTGATTTGCCGCGTAGTCGTCGAATGCCTGGTACGTGGTGTAGCTCGTTCCCCGCGCCGTCAGGCCAAGGGTCGGGGCGCTACCGGACACGGGAATCCGCACCTCGTAGTAGTTCGAGGTTTGGAAAGTCACATAGCCGGTACTCTCGATGGTCGCGGGGCCGATGCCGCGCTTGACCGCTACGATGACCGATCCCGGGACCTGCGCCCCAATGGCCACGTCGACCTCGGAGAAATCGAGGACGACGCTTGTCGAGGAGCCCTGCACCCCTTGAAGGCTGACCTCGACCCATTGGGCCGGCGACCCCTCCACGTCCACTTCGTGGATCGCGGTGGGAGCCCCGACTCCCTCCCAGAACCGGATGCCGCCCACAACAGCCACGTAGGCGCGCGTCGTGGTGTCCTTGTCGGGCGGGACGAAGAGGACGCCCGCCACGTCGGTCGCGCGTACGCCCTCGGCCGCGACCTCGAGCGACACGAGCGCGAGCCCGGGCGTCGTACGCGACACGGTTGCCGACGACGTATTGGAGAGCAAGTCGTGGGACCCCGACTCACGCCACGCGTACTCGACGTCGACCTCGGGCGCGTGCTCCCCCTCCGACTCGACCGCATCGTGCTCGTCCCACTCGAAGTGCGCGGCCTGGCCGACGGGCAACACCTGGTCCTTGCCAGCGTCGGCAACAACGAAAAACTCGGCGTGCTCCGGCCGGTCCTGGACGATGCAGCCGGCGCTTGCCACGGCGAGCGCAGCAACGGCTGCAACCAGTGCGGTCAGACGCGCGGAAGAAGGACGGGTCAGGGGCGCACCTCCGGGCCCTGGGCGCCAGACCGCGGCAACCGGGTGGCGCTATTTAAGGCCCATCGGCCGGCGCGCTGGCGCGCGCCGGCGGGCTACTCCTCCTCCGTTTCGAAACCGTCCTCGTCGCCCGCGTCATCGACGGAAATCTCAAGGACCGAGCCCTCACGCGGGTGCACGCTGACCGGCCGGCCGAGCGCGCACACCTCGCAGAAAACCACATACCCGCGCGCCGTCCGGACGACGGGAACCGTCTGCTCCAGGAACAGCGGGCACACGTCGCAGTGGGGTTTGGCGATCATCAATCGGTTTACACTGACGGCCAAGACGAACCCCCCCACGAGCGCGCAATTCCCTTCGTGGGGCCTCTACATATACGTTCCGTGCACGGGGAGTGGACGGGCGGCCATGGCCCCCCCGCAGCGAGCGTGGCGCCGCCTGCCCGGCACCCTTTAATCTGGCCCCCGCCCTGGCGCGCGGCGCGGTGCCCCGTGGCGTTGAAGACCTCCCTCTTCGAGACGCACGAGTCCCTCGGGGCGCAGATGGTGGAGTTTGCCGGGTGGAAGTTGCCCATCCAATTCACCTCCATCATGGATGAGCACACCGCGGTGCGCCAAGCGGCCGGCGTCTTCGACGTCTCGCACATGGGGCAAGTGCGCGTGCGCGGGGAGGGGGCCCAGGATCTCGTTCGCCAGGTCTTCACGAACGACATCGGCCCGGCGCCGGTGGGCCGCGTCCTCTATACCCACATGCTCGACGAGGAGGGCCGGATCATCGACGACATCCTGTTCGACAAGGAGGCGGCCGACTCCTACTTCATCGTCCCCAACGCCTCGACGACCCCTGCGGTCGTCCGGTGGCTCGAACGGTGGAACCAACACGGCGCGACCATCGAGAACCGTTCGGACGACACCTTCTGCATCGCGCTGCAGGGCCCGAAGTCCCCCGAGATACTGCGGCCACTGTGCAAGGCGGACGTCGGTGGGATGCGACGGATGACGGTGGTCGACACGGAGGTCGCGGGCGTCGCTTGCCGCGTGCAGACGACCGGGTACACGGGCGAGCGCGGGTTCGAACTGATCGGCCAGGCCGGCCACGCGCCGCTCGTGTTCCTGGGGCTGCTCGACGCCGGCAAGGCCCTTGGCGTCAAGCCGTGCGGGCTGGGCGCGCGCGACACCCTGCGCCTCGAGAAGGGGTTCCTGCTCTCCGGTCAGGACTTTAACGGGGACCGGACGACGCTCGAGACGGGCTACGGTTGGGTCGTCAAGTGGGACCACGAATTCGTCGGCAAGGAGGCCCTTGCCCGGCAAAGGGAAGCCGGCGGCTTTGACCGGTGGGTCGGCATCCAGTCGACGGGGCGAGGGATCCCGCGCCGCGGCTACCCGGTGTTCAACGGCGACCAACGGGTATCCGAACTCACGAGCGGCACCATGTCCCCCACACTCAAGGTCGGGATCGGGATGGCCTACCTGCCCCCCGCGCTTTCGGCCCCCGGGACCGAGTTAGCGTTCGAGGTGCGTGGGAACCGCGTCGCCTGCCGGGTCACCGAGACGCCGTTTGTCAAGTAGCCCAACCCTTTTCTGGGGCGGACGGGTTGCCAGCCGCCGGACGCCGGGGGGGGGAAGGTTGGCATCTGTCGTGAAGGACGACCGCAAGTACACGAAGGACCACGAGTGGACGAAGGAGGAGGGCGGCGGCCTCGTCCGCATCGGCATCTCCGACCACGCGCAACACCAGCTGACGGACGTCGTCTTCGCGGAGCTCCCGGAGAAGGGAGCAGCGCTCGAGATGGGCAAGCCCTTCGGCGTGGTCGAGTCCGTCAAGTCCGCGTCCGACATCAACTCGCCCATCACGGGCGAGGTCGTCGAGGTCAACCAAGGGGTCGTCGAGGCGCCGGAGACCTTGAACCAGGACCCCTACGGGGCCGGGTGGCTCATCCTGGCGCGGATGACCGGCGGCCACGTGCACCTGATGGACGCAGCCGAGTACAAGAAACACATCGGCGAGTGACCGGAGGCGCAGGCGCGGCGTCAGTTGGGAGCGCCTGGGCCCTGCGGGATCAGGTTCGGGATCGTGTCCTCGATCGGGTAGTCCACCCCGCAGTGGCCGCACCCCAGGCTCCCGGCCACGACCTCCTCGTCGGTCTCCTGTGTGACCTTGAGCACGAGGTCGCCCTTGCACACGGGGCAACACAGGATCTCCATCAGGTCGCGCCGCAAGAAGACCGCCCCCCGTGGGGATGGGGACGGCGCAGGCGGCGGAAAACCTTTGCGCCGCTCGCGCTCACGCCTCTTCGTCGAGGTCCTCGGCCCGGCGCCACGCGAGCCACGCGGCCGCAGCCAGAGCCACCCCCATGAGGGGGATGAACGCAAATAGCCGGAGGTCGGGGGGGGACCGGACAACCACCGATACCTGGTATGTGTAGACCGCGCGGTTGCCGTGGCCGTCCTGCCCGACGACCGTGATGTTGTGCACGCCAAGCGACAGCTCGCGCTTGAACCAGTCACCCAACGGGTCGACCTCGTGGAGGCCCGTGAGGTCCCCGAGGTGCCCGTCGATGTCCGAGTAGAAGGAGGTCTCCACGGTATCTGCGTCGGGGTCTGCAAAGCGCGCGGAGAAGGTGATCTCCCGGCCCTCAAGGGTCTCGAACCCCTCCTGCGGCTCGAACGAGATGAGGAACGGCGGCCCGTTGACGTTGAAGTGCACGACCTCTTGCTCGCCGGGCCCGTTTCCCGCGTGGTCGAACGCGCGCCACCGCACCGCGACCGAGGCGCCGGGGGGAAATGTCGCGTTGGTGACGGCCAACGAGCCGGTGCCAGCCGTGGACCGCACCGTCGGGTGGACCCAGGGCCCCCAGGTGAGCCCGCCGTCGGGCGAGACCTGTACCTCGACAGAACTGAAGTTCGTCCCGGCGACCCCGTCGGTGACGCGCGCCGTAATGGCGACTTGGGGGCCGTCGGCGGTCGTAAAGGAGGCTGGCTCGTACGCCAAGAAGACCGGCGGGTTCGTGTCGAGTGTCAGCCAGAGGACGCCGGTCGAGTTCCCGTGCCCCGCGCGGTCGACGGCTACCACCTGGACCACATTGTCCCTCCCCTCGCACAGGTGCAGCGGTGCCTCTCCGACAACGTGCCCGCCCAGGGACGTAAACGCCACCGTGACATCGGCCCACTTGGTGCTGCACGCGCTGCGAAAGAGGACGCGCACGTCGTCCGGTTCGACCCCCGCGACAGCGTCGACGATGTCCACCGTCACCCACACGTCGGGGTCGCGCGACATGGGAGGCGCCGCCACGGCCATGGCCGGCGGTTGGAGGTCCACCGAGAACGTGGACGCGGCGCTCGAGGTGTTGCCGCCCGTGTCTGTGGCGAACCATGTGAGCGTGTAGGTCCCGTCGGGCAACCAGAGGTCGACGGACGCGCGCAGGCCGGTCGCCCCCACCGGCGTGAACGTCACCGTGAAGCTCCCGTTTTGCGCCACGAGGGAGTAGTCTGGCACCAGCGCAAACGAGACATTGAGTTGGTCCACCGGCGTGTCCTCGTCGGTGACGAGGGCCGCGGCCTCGACCTTCGACGTGCCGGCCCGCGCGCCGCTGGCGCTAACGTTGTACAGGTGGCCGTCGCGGGGCGCCTCGATGTCGACGGTGGGGGGGACAATGTCCGCCGCACCCGCAGGGGCCCCCACAAGCAGCGTGACCGCGACGAGGACGAGCACGCCCCCAGCGGGCCCCGGGAGGCACGCCCGGCCGGCGGCAAGCAGGCTTGCTCTCATGCAAGCGCAGCGTCCGGCCGGGACTGGCGTAAACCTTTCGGCGAGGTTACCCGGTTCGGCCGAGTGTGCGCCGGTACACGAGAAGTGTCCCCATGGCGGTATTGTGCCAGAGGAACCGGTCGGACCTGGCCTTGCCGCGCGCGACGAGCCGGGCGCGCGCGGCGGGCTCCAGGACGGCGGCCATGGCGTCTGCAAGGGACTGCGGGTCGTCGAGGGGGACGACGGTGGCGGCCTCCCCACAGACCTCTGGCAGCGCGCCGCGCCCCGACACGATCGCGGGCACGCCTAGCCTCATCGCCTCGAGCGGCACGAACCCGAAGCCCTCGTGGAGGGAGGGGCAAACCACGGCGAGCGCGCCTTCGTAGAGCGCGGGCAGGCTCCCCGGCGGGAGGTGGCCGAGCTCGACGACCCCGTCGCGCAGCGCTGGGTCGGCCCGGACCTGGCGCCCCACCGCTTTGGAGAGCTCCCCGGCAACGACGAGACGTGCGCCACGGTCGTGGCGCTCGCGGTAGCCCTTGATCGCGGCCAGCGAGAAGGGGAGGTTCTTGGTTCCAAGGGTCCCCACCGTGAGGAAGTACGGCGTCCTGTCAACCCCGAGGCGGGCGCGCACCTCCGGCCCGCCGGGGCCCGCAGGGGCGATGTGGTCGCAACCGAGGTAGGTGACGTGCACTTTCTCGCGCGGCACCGAAAAGTGCCGGATCACATCGGCCTTGGTGGTGTTGGAGTTCACGATGACGGCGTCGGCCCGCTCGAGCACGCTGGGCATCGCACGTCGGAAATACGAACGGAACGCGGTCGGGGAGTGTGCGGGGAAGTCAAGCGGCACCGTGTCGTGCACAGTGACGACCTGCCGGGCGCGGAGTTTGCCCCGTACACCGAGGTAGGGCTCGTGCACGATGTCGACCTGGCGTGACACTTGTTCAAGCGCCCGCTCCTGGGACCAGAGCCACAGGGGCCCGGGGAGCGCACGGTAGCGCCACTCGCGCGCCTGGCGGTAGATCGGGTCACCTGACGTGTCCTTGTGGACGAGGGTGAGCTCGACGTCCTCGCGCTTCGAAAGCGCAATGAGGTTTACCGCAAGCTGGCGCGTGTAGAGCCCGACGCCCGTGTACGGCTCGTCGGCCCACTTCGTGCAAAGTGCGACCTTCACACACAGGCCCCCGTCAACCGGTGGCGGGACCTTGTCCGCGCGGGCACAGGGGGCACGGCGGCAGCGCCGCGACCTGCGCCACGAACGCGGCGGCCGCCTCCTCGAGCCGGGAGTCCGCCTCACGCAGCCGGCTGGCCAGCGTTGTCTCCTCGGACATGGCGAGCGTTCGCCCCGTAGCGGGGGGGGCCGCTTGGGCGCG
The DNA here is from genome assembly GCA_965541515.1 of uncultured Thermoplasmata archaeon. Classification (GTDB taxonomy): domain Archaea; phylum Thermoplasmatota; class DTKX01; order DTKX01; family DATEUP01; genus DATEUP01. Next base: position 17,571 of record CBEUCC010000012.1, on the reverse strand, counting down.
CTGGGCAAGGGCCGTCCGTCCGGGGACCGCCGGGTCCTGGCCCTGCGCGAACGCGCGGAGCAGCTCGGCCTCTGTCGGCTCGCCCGGGGCCGGCGCGGGCGCGGCGCGACCCTTCGGGTTCCACCCCGGGTGCGCGGCGGCGCTGCGCACCGCCACGACGGTAGCGGCAAAGCACATCCCCAACTCCCGCGCGAGTTTCGCCTCCGTCGCGGCCGTGAAGCTCGTGATCTCCGCGCCAAAGGACGCGAGCCACTCGGACTCGGCGGCCGTCGGGTGGTGGGGCCCCTGGACTGTGGCGACGGTACCGCCCTCCCTCACCCGCAGGCCGAACCCGCGGGCCACCGAGGCGTAGTCACGGGTCAGGCGCGCGCAGAAGGGCTGGTCCATCTCTGCGTGGTGCGTCCCCTCGATCCCGCCGCCATAGAGCGTCATGGTGCGGCCTGTAAAGTCGAGGAAGTCGGACGGCAGGACGATGTCGCCCACCCGCACGCGGTCGCTAATGGCAGTCCCGACCGAGGCGGAGACGACGCGGGTCGCCCCCGCGCGCCGCAGGGCGGTCGCGACCGCCCGGTACGGGAGGTTGTGCGGGGCAAACGCGGCGGCCTGTGACTTCTCGACAGCGACGAACCGCCCGCCGCCGATCGTGCCTTCCACAAGTTCGACGGAGCCGTACGCGGTCACGATGGTTCGCGTCTCTACCTCGCCGTCGGCGCGGCGCGCGAGCCGCTGGCCCACGCCAAACGACCCCACCACACCGAGTGCCGCTTCGCTCTCGTCCGCCACCGCGCCGCCATCGCGCTCCTCCCTCTTCAAGCCGTCCACCAGGCGCCCAAAGGTCACCTGACCGAACACTGTCTGAGAGCAATTAAATAGCGACAGATTGCCCACTGGTTCCCGCAACGGGTGGCAGCAAGACGATGACACAGACCAACCAACGGATCTACGGCTACAGGGTCGCCAACAACGGCGAGTTCATCCGCATCGACAACGGCCGCGAGTCGCGGACAGATTTTTACTTTGTCCGCGGCGGCCGGTCGGCCGCCTGACCGTCCGTCCGGTCCCGCGAGCGCCTCTTGCGCGCCAGCGTTGCTGCCTCTGCGACCCGCAGGGCCGCCTCCCGCATCTGGGCCGACTGCCGGCGGAGTTCGCTAGTCGCCTCCGCGAGCGCGTCCACACTCTCCCGCAGTTGGCCCGACGAGCGCTCGAGCTGGCGAAGCCGCGCGTCCGCGCGCTCCGCCTCGTCTTCGATCGAGCCCAGGCGTGTGCCCCCCGTGCGTTTGGGCGGCGCCCCTTCCTCGGGGGTCCCGCCCGTGCTGTCGGTCCCCTCGCCCAATTGGCCTTCCCCCCCCTCAGGAAACGATGTCCACGTACCCCGCGTCGGCATCGAGCTCGAGGAAAGCTCCCTGAGGAATTCGTCGGATGTCGACCCGGTCGATCATGGGGATCTCCGACATGATCGCGCCCGTCGCGATGATCGGCTCCGCTTCGATGTTGATGATGCCGGCCGGCGCGAGCCCGTTCAGTTTCAGCTCGTAGATCACGTACGAGCCCACCGTCGAACCGCGCCCCCGGGGGAACACGAGTACCTTGTCCTGTACCGACTGGCCGCGCACCGCCTGGTCCGTGTCCTGCACGAGCCCCGTCTGCGGGTCCACCCCGCCGAGGAACGAGAGCGGCGCGTTACACACGAGCGCCTTGCCGCGAGCCCTGCCGCGGAACACCTTCCGGCCCTGCAACCGCACGCACTTGGAACCGTCCGCCACCGTTTGGCCCCCCCTCACTTGCTAATGTGGTCGAGCAGCTCCCACGTGGAGCCGAAGTAGATGCGCTGGCCCCCGAACCCCTCTTTGGGCATGTAGATGGCGGCCTTCGCCGAGTTTAGCCCAGTCACCTTGTGTAGGTTCTCGACGGGCGTCACGACCTGGCATGTGTCCACGATCACCCGGCCGAAACGCTCGAGCGCTGTGACCTCCTGTCGCAGCGAGGTCATCACCACCCGCGAGGTCGAGAACCAGAGGTCGACCTCGGGCCGGATCCGCTCGCGGCCCTCGAGGTACTCGGCCATGTCGATGATCTCCTCGGCCGAGAGGTGCGGGCAGCCAAACGCGATGAGGTCCACCTCGTCGAGCGCGGCGTCGCTCATCCGCTTGCGCTTGTCCTTGAGGTCCTCCTCGGTGACAGTGATCCCCTTGCAACCCGCGAGGTCCTGCCCGTCGGCCTCCGGGGTGATGCCTTCCACGTGGAAGAGCGCGGCCGAACCCCAGGCGGCCATCGCGGCGCCGAGGTTCTTGAGGTCGTCGTCGAACGGCCGGACGCCACGGAAGTAGACGACCTCCCCTTCGGTGCGTTCCCCCGCAACCGCCCCGATGAGCGGGTAGTCCACGCTCTTGACCTTGCGCCCCAGGTCGACGTTCGCCACGACCTGCGCGACGCGGTTCTCGTCCAGGTGCATCCCGTAGTTTGCGGTCTTGCCGATGACGGCGGCCGAAAGAGCCGACGGTGCCCCTTCGCGGTTCGTGCGCGCGCCGATTGCGGAGTTTAGGAAGACGCAGTTGGACGACTCGGCCGACGCCACATGGTCGCCGAAGTCTGGCCCGCGGCCGATGAGGAACGGCGTACAGGTGCACACCATCTCGAGCCCCATCTTCGCGTACACCTTCAGGATCTCTTCCTGTTTCTCGTTGAAGTGTGCGTCGACGCCCATCTCCTCCCAGTGCGTCGGGTCGCGACCGCACGGGTTGAGCGTCGCGGGCACGCTCACAACCGCACCTGCGCGCGCCATCTCTCGGAGCCACTGGATCCCGCCGTCGCGGATCGTCTTGTACGAGACGCCCGAAACGTGTGCGCGCGTGATCGGGATCAGCCCGTCGGCCCCGTAGAGGTCCCCGAGCGTGACGAGCAATTCCATGGCCTTTTGCTGCCCTTTGCCCCGCTCGCCCGAAAGGACGAGTTCCTCCTCGCGTGTAAGGTGCACCGGGCGCTCCCCCCTGACACAGAACCCGGTCCGGGGGCCGCTAGCGGCGCCGGGACCGGCCGGCGGGCCGGCCGGCGAAACGGGCCGTGGCCGCCACCAGCACCACAACACCAACGGCCGCCAACGCGGAGCCCGCCCCAAAGCCCGGGAGCAGGCTACCAGCGTCCGCCATCTTTGGGAACTTCATGTCCGTCGTGTTCGAGATTGTGTAGTTGGTTTCCGAGCCCAGGTACTTCGCGGCCAGCGAGACCGTGTAGATGCCGCTTCCCGCCGCGCCTTGGGCCCCATAGTTCCAAATCCATGTCATCATGGTGCCGTTGACCGTGTCCTCCACGGTCTGCACGATGGAGACGAACTCCGGCTGCGAACTCGTCGGGCCCGCGAAATTCAGGGTGTACACCGTCTGCTCCAGCCCCACCCCAAACGCGTCCTTTACGATCGTCACCACGCCCGCGAGCCCGAGTTCCGCGCTCGAGTTGGTCTCGACGACTGTCAGGTTGAACGGGTTCGCCACGAAGTCGAGGCGCGACCGGTAGATCTCACCGTAGTAGTGGAACGCCGAATCCGCCGAGGGCCCGGCCCCCCGCGTCGACGACGACGAGTACTGCAGCTGGAAGGAGAGCTGCGACCCCTTGGGCAGAACCCGCGGCGGGAAGTTGCCCGTCCCGGGGTCGAGGTGGAACTCCGCAGGCGCGGAACTTAACGACGCCTTCGTGTCGGTGCTAAGCGCCGCCACCTGGTTGCCGTTGACCAAGACGAGTACATTGAAGCGGACGTTGACCGCGCCGAAGTCGGAGGAGGCCCAGATGAACATTCCCTCGAGCGATTCCAACTCGATGGCCTCTTCCACGATGTTCACCGTCCAAGTCCCGACGTTGGCGATGAGCGCGCGGGGCACTGACACGCCCGACGCGATCACCGACTGACCCCCGGACGCGTTGGGGGGGACGGGGGTGATCCGGTCGGACCGGCCGAAATAGAAGGACGTCAACCGCGAGCCCGCGACCATCGGCGGGGCGGCGTCGGGCACGGGGTCCGGCGCGGTGTCCGGCACGGGGTCCGGCACGGGGTCCGGCACGGGGTCCCATGGGCGCTCGCCATCGGCGGCGGCAGGCGGGGCAAACGTGAATCCGCAGAACATCAGGGCGACAGCCGCGACCCCAAGCCGCGAAACCGAGACCATCCAGATCACCCTGGCGCCTGTTGCGCGCCCCTTTTCCATTGGGAAGGTCGCTATTTTAAGGTTTTTCGGTGGGACAACCGCGGCCGCCCGCCGTGGGAGGCGCTAGAGGGCCCGGGCGATGGCCGGGGCCGCGCTGATCCGCGCGGTGGCGCTCTCGACTGTGTCTGTCGAGACGAGGTCGTCGAGCGAGGCGTGGAGGCGTCTGAGGGCCCCACCCGCGTAGAGCCCGTGGGTGCACGCGGCCAGTACGGACGTGGCGCCGGCGCCCTTGAGCGCGGCGGCCGCTGCCGTGATCGTCCCGCCTGTCGCGATGATGTCGTCGACAATGGCAACCCGCTTGCCGCGCGCGTCGATGGACTTGGGAGCGATCTCAACGCGCTCGCTGTCGATGCGCGTCTTCACGAGGTGGTCGAACGGCACGCCCACCGTCTCGGCCACCGGCCGGGCGCGCCCGATCGACCCCTCGTCGGGGGAGACCACGAGGTCCACGCCCTTGCCCTTGAGGTAGGCGGCGACCTCCTCGAGCGCCGAGACGTTGCGCGCAGACGGGCCGACATCCTCGAGGACCGCCGGCGAGTGGACGTCGACCGTGACGAACTCGTCCCACCCCTCGGCGAGCACCTTGCCAAGCGCCACGCTGGAGAGCGCCTCGCCCGCCTGGAAGCGCTTGTCCTGGCGGGCGTACGACAAGTAGGGGACGACGAGCACCGCCCGGCGCGGTCGCATCGACAGGACGGCGTCGCGCAGGAGGAGCGCTTCGACCAGGTGCGGGTCGGGCCACGTCGTCTGCACGACGACCACCTCACGGCCCGCGAGGTCCTCCTTGACGCGCACGTACGCCTCGCCGTCTGGGAAGCGGCGGATGTCGCACGGGACGACCCGCGCGTCAAGCGCTACGGCGAGGCGGGAACCGAGCAGGCCCGACGCGGAGCCGGCGATGACGTCCACGCGAAACCCCCCGCGGGGATACTGCGCCAGGCCTCAAGAACGTATGCGGCGCCGCCGTGGCGGCGCGGCCGCAAGTGGCACACCCGTCACATCGGGCGCGTGCCGACGCTCTCATAGGTCGCGGTGTCGGTGGTAGCCGGCCCCGGGCCGGGCGGGCGCCGCCGCGCGAGCGCGAAGACGAGCGCCACGACAAACGCCACCGCCGAAACGATGAGCATGAGGATTGCGACGAGCCCCCAGAGGGTCCCAAGGAAGTTGAGGAAAGAGAAGGCCAGCTGGTAGAGAAACCAGCCGAACAGGGTGATGAAGACGAGCCCTGTGACCGCGACGGCGAGCTTGAGCTTCTCGTGGCGCTCAGGCTCGGCGGTCGGCCACGGGGGTCCCCCGACGCTCATGGACCAACCCTTAGCGGCCCTTCCCGAGCATCATCGATGCACGCAGCTCGTCGAGCGACATGGTCTGCAGGTAGATCTTGCCCGGCCCGACCAGCGACGCCAGGAAAACGCCCTCGCCGCCAAACGCCATCGTCTTTAGCCCGCCGACGGTCTGCACGTCGTACGTTACGGAGTTCTCCCACGCGACCGCTTTCCCCGTGTCGACGAGCATCTTCTGCCCGGGCTGCAGGTTCATCTCGATGACGTCCCCGAGCGCCTCGAGGAAAACCGTCCCCTCGCCGCGGTACCGCTGGATGATGAGGCCCTCGCCCCCGAAGACGCCGGCCATGATCTTCTTCTGCATCGCCGTCTCGAGCGTGACCGTGTCCTCGGCGACGAGGAACGCGGTCTTCTGCCCCATCAGGACCTTCCCGCCGCGCAGGTCGAATGGGATGATCCGGCCCGGCAGGTGCGGCGCGAACGCCACGACGCCCGGCCCGCCCTGCGGGACGAACTCGCTCAGGAAGAACGACTCGCCCGTCAGTGCCTTGCGCGCGAGCCCCTTCATTAGACCCCCGCGAGCTTTGGCCTGGAGCGTCACGTTGCCGCTCATGTAGACCATCGAGCCCTTGTCCGCGTAGACCTTCTCGTTTGCGGGAAGTTCACAGACAAGCGCTGGCATGTTATTCCCTAGGATCTGCCACTTCAACGAGTTCCACCTCGGAGTGTCAAGTGTCCGTTCCGGCTGATAAAGGCTCGCCCCCGGGTGTTCGGACTCGATTCCCCGGGGCCCCGACGTCCGATAACCGACCCAGGGAAAACCGTCGGACGGGGGCCGACGTGGTGCGGAACCGGCACCGTTCTCCCTTCGTGTAAGATGTTAAACAATCATTAAATACGCAAGTATTCTGGATGTTCTGCAAGACTACCCCTGTGTCCGTCCCTTGCGATTCTCGGGGCTTGACACCCCGGACGCAAACCAAAGGACCGCCCAACTCGACCCCAAGGGATTGACGATGAACCTCCCGACGCGCAAAGCCCTCGCCCCGACCGAGGCGATCCGGGCCCGCCCGGTGGACCTCCCGCCGGTCGACGAGTGGATCAGGACCCAGGAATTCGAGACCTCGTCGGACATCGAGATCCCGGAGCGGCTGCTCGACCAGGTGATCGGGCAGGGGCCGGCCGTCGCGGTCGTACGCAAGGCCGCGGACCAGCACCGCCACGTCCTGCTCATCGGTCCCCCCGGCACGGGCAAGTCGATGCTCGCGCGCTCGATGACCGAGATGATGCCAAAGGAGGAGCTGCAGGACGTCATCGCCTACCCGAACCCGGAGGACAACAACGCCCCCCGGATCCGCGTGGTCCCCGCGGCCAAGGGCAAGGAGATCGTGGCGGAGCAGAAGGCCGAGGCGATGCAGAAGCGCAAGGACCAGCGGACCTTCTTCACACTCATCATCCTGATGGTGGTCCTCTTCGCGTTCATCATGTCGATCCGACCGCCGGGCTCGAGCCCGCCGTTCGACGCGGGGACGATCCTCTTCGGGATCATCGCGGCCGCCATCCTCTGGCTGGCCTTCAGCTACCGTGCAGGCCGGCAAGAGTCGGCGATGATCCCGAAGTTGCTCATCACGCACGACACGGAGGAGATGCCCCCGTTCATAGACGCCACGGGCTCCCACGCCGGCGCGTTGCTCGGCGACGTGCGCCACGACCCCTTCCAATCGGGGGGCCTTGAGACGCCGTCCCACGAGCGCGTGGAGCCGGGCTCGATCCACAAGGCGAACAAGGGCGTGCTGTTCGTCGACGAGATCAACACACTGCGCATGGAGTCGCAGCAGTCGCTGCTCACGGCGATGCAGGAGAAGGAGTTCTCCATCATCGGGCAGTCCGAGCGCTCGTCCGGTGCCATGGTCAAGTCCGAGCCCGTCCCGTGCGACTTCGTCCTCGTGGCGGCGGGCAACGTCGACGCGTTGGCCGGGATGCACCCCGCGCTGCGCTCGCGCGTCCGCGGGTACGGTTACGAGATTTACGTGCGCTCGACCATGGAAGACACGGACGAGAACCGCAAGGCGCTCATCCGCTTCGTCGCCCAGGAGGTGGCCAAGGACATGAAGATCCCGGCGTTCTCGAAGGACGCGGTGACCATGATCATAAAGGAGGCGCAGCGGCGCGCGGGCTCACGGGGCAAGTTGACCCTGCGGCTGCGAGAACTTGGCGGCCTGATCCGTACGGCGGGCGACGTCGCGAAGGAGAAGGGCGCCGCCCTGGTTACCACGGACCATGTCCTGGTCGGCCGGCGCATCGCGCGCCCACTCGAGCAGCAGATCGCCGACCAGTTGATCGAGCGGATCAAGGACTACCGGGGCCTCGTCACCTCCGGGGAGATCATCGGCCGCGTCAACGGGCTCGCAGTGCTCGGAAGTGACACGGGGATGACGGAGCTCTCGGGGCTCGTCCTGCCGATCATGGCGGAGATCACGCCCGCCGCGAGCACGACGGAGGGGCGCGTGATCGCCACCGGGTCGCTCGGGGACATCGCCAAAGAGGCGGTGCAGAACGTCTCTGCGATCGTGAAGAAGTACACGGGCGAGGACATCCGCACGAAGGACGTGCACATCCAGTTCATCGAGACGGCGGGCGGGGGCGTCGAGGGGGACTCGGCGTCCATCTCCGTAGCCACCGCGGTCATCTCGGCGATGGAGGAGATCCCCGTGGACCAGTCGGTCGCGATGACCGGCTCGCTCTCGGTGCGCGGCCAGGTGCTCCCGGTCGGCGGGGTCACCGCCAAGATCGAGGCGGCGGCGGAGGCCGGGATGAAGAAGGTCATCATCCCGCGGGCGAACCTGCGGGACGTGCTCGTCGAGGAGCGCTACGCGCGCGCTATCGAGGTGGTGCCGGTCGACAACATGCGCGAGGTACTGAACATCGCGCTCGTCGGTCCGGCCAAGAAGTCGTTCCTCGACCGGTTGGCCGACATGGTCAAGGACTTGGGCCGCGGACGCCCGGGTATCTCGCCGCTGGGCGGCGGGGACCGGCTGCCCCATTAGCGGGCGACCGGTGGGGTTTTCAACACCCCGCGACGCTCCCCGCGCGACGGGGGAGACGCACACGGCCATTGCGCTACTCATCGGCCGCTTCCAGCCGCTGCACTGGGGCCACGTGCGCCTCATCGAGTGGGTGCGGGGCGAGGGCGACGAGCCCCACCTTGGCATCGGGTCCTCGCAGTTTGCCAACACCCGGGAAAACCCGTTCACGGCCAAGGAGCGCCGCGCGATGATCGAGGCGGCCAACCGGGCGCTAGGCCTGCGCGTGGCACGCGTCTGCGACGTGCCGGACATCTTCGACGACGTCCGGTGGGTGTCCCACGTGGAGGCGTGCTGCGGGCCGTTCGAGCACATCTACTCGCACAACGAGTGGACGGCCGGGCTATTCGCGGAGGCCGGATACGAGGTGCGTCCGGCACCGATGTTCGAGCGCGAGCACTTGGAGGGTTCGAAGATCCGCCTAGCGGTCAAGGAGCGGGGACTCGAGGCGGTGGTGGACGCCGTCCCCCCGCCGGTGGTGGCCATGCTACGCGAGCTCGACGCGGAGCGCCGCATCCGGAAGGCGTGGAGCGCGCACACGCCGGCGCGGCGATGACCGGGCGGCGTTCACGGCGGGTCGTTGCCGTCGCGGCGACGGCGCGACGAGCGCCACCACCCGTATGACAGGGCGCCGGCTGCCACCAGGACTAGGGCAACGAGCCACAGGAGGAGGCCGTCGTCGGGCGGCGTGGTGGCCGGCGGCTGCGGGGGGGGGTCGGTTCCGTTGGTCGTGTTGTCCGGGGGGTCCGGGGGGTCGGGCGGGGAGGGGACGTGGATCACAACCGAGATATTCACCTCGTCAGACACCGAATAGACGATGGAGCCGAGGTACAGGGCGGTCCCGCGCAGGGCGACCGCGTACTGGCCGGACGACGCCAGGGCCCAGTCGAATTCGACCTCGGTCGAGACTACGACCCCGTCCACGAGCCACTCAAGCGTGACGTCGGAAAGCGACGCGTCGACCGTAGCCCGGAAGGGTACGGTCTCGGACTCACTCACGCGGATCAACGAGGTGTTGTCGGGGCTCACGATCGAGACGAGGCCATCAGGCACATCGACGACCGTGACCTGCCACGCGACCGAGACGTTGCTCCCGTTGTCAGCCACGGTCAGGCCCACGGTGAACGTGCCCATCGAGGGGAAGTCGAGGCTGAGGTTGTCGCGGTCGGAGCCCGCTAGGACGGGCGCGCCGTCGAGGTCCCAACGGTAGTCGAGGACGGGGGAATCGGGGTCGACGGCCGCTACGCGGAACACGACCGTGGAGCCCGTCCCGACGGTGAGGTCGCTCGGGTCGGGGTCGAAGGACACGATGCTTGGCCCCTCAAAGACAAGGAGCGTGTACCAGAGGGTGGCGTTTGCGCCCGCCGGGTCGGTCGCGGTGAAGCTCACCGTGTGCGGGCCGAGCCCCGCCAAGTCGGCGGGGAAGGAAAACGAAAGGTCCGAGCCGAGGGGGGAGTTGTCGAGGGACCACTCGTAGGTCAGTGGGTCGCCGTCGACGTCGCCCGCCGTGGCCAAGACGGTTACGTTGGTCCCCAAGTGCGCAGTCTTGGTCGCCGGCCCGACCGGCGAGACGCTCGGAGGGTCATTGACGGGCGTCACCTCGAGCGTGAACAGGTTGGACACGCTGAGCCCGCCGAAGTCAAAGACCGTGACGGCAAACTGGCCGAGGCCGTTGTAGTCGGGCGGGGGCACCACGTCAAAGCCGACACCACTCGAATTCGTGACCGTGAGTGGCGCCGAGCCCGTCGACTGGAAGGACTCGAGCCCGTCGTCGGGGTCGCTGAAGTAGTCGGCGACCACGAAATGGAACGGCGTGTCCTCGGGCGTCGTGAGCGGCCCAAACGGCAGGACCTGGGGCGGCTGGTTGATGCTCCCGGCGCCCGTCACGAGCACGACGAGCGTGAAACTCACACGTCCCGCGGGGCGACCGTCGTCCACCGTGAGGGTGAGGTTGAATGTCTCGTTGAGGCCCGGGTCTGCCGTGACATTGAGAAGGGGCCCCGGGCCGACGCTGCAGTTGAGCCCGGCGGGCGCTTGACATGTGACCGTGAACGGGTCGCCGTCGGGGTCGTCGAAGACGGTCGAGAGGTCGAGGTCCGCACCCTCCCCGGCCGTGACGTTGAGCACGGGCAGCGTCCCGACGAGCCGGGGCGGGCGGTTCACGTCATAGTCCAGCAGGAGGTACCCGCCCTCGTCGACGACCTTGTTCTGCACGAGGGGCGACCACAGGAATTCCTGCGTGAACGTGTTGACGTTGCCGTTGTCGTCGGCGGTGCCGCCGCCCGAGATGTTGTAGACCTCGAATGTCCCGGCAGGCACGGTCACGTTGGTCACTTCGCTCACGGAGAGGTTGTAGTCGAGCGCGAGGTACCCGGAGGTCGCGACAGGCGATTGGGTTTGGATCTGGTACCAGCCGGTCGAGGTCAGGTTCGTCACGATGGGCCAGGGCGTGCCGTCGGCCGGCGCGGGGAACTCGACCTGCTCGAAGGGGGGGGTAGCCCGCGTCTCGTTGTGCGCGCTCCCGGTGACGGTCCCGAAGACGGGAACGGTGGCGGTCATGTTGAGGTCCGAGGTGAAGTTGAGGACGGCGTAGTCGGACTTCCGGACGGCCGCGAAGGCCACGGTGGTGAAAGTGGCTGTTGCGGGCACCTGCCCGATTATCGGGGCCGTCGCATTCCCCTCCATCGTGCCCGCGTGGTCGTTGCGCACGAGCCACGCGGACCCTTGCGCCGTGGCGAGCTCGCCGACGACCATTGACACGTACGTGTCATTGATGTAGCTCGCCGTGTACGTTATGGACCCGGAGCCGATCGCCTCCAAGTACGGACCCACGTACCTGTACGTCCAACTGAATCCCACGGCCCAACCCGGGGTCGGGACCGTGGCAGGCAGCGCGTCGGGCTGGGGCCCTCCGGGGCCGGTCGCTGCGGTCGCGGGCAAGGCTGTCGCCGCGAGCGAGCAGGCGACCACCATGGCAAACAGTGAGGGCCAGCGGCGGGGCACAGCGCCGCCCAGGGTGGCCCGGGCGAAAAGGGTTCCGCTGGCGTCCAACCCCTAGCTCCAGTCTTCGCCGTCGAAGTCCTGGATCTCATGGTCGCTCGAGCGGTCGTACTCGCGCCGGCGCCGCGTCACGGGGCCGGGGGCGTCCAGCGACTCGTCGGAGGCAAACGCCATGACTATCGGCCGCCACGATTCAAGGAGGCCCGGGAGCAACTCAAACTCGAGGCTCTGCCCGCCGACGTTCGCGCCCGCGGGCGCGGCGCCGTCTTCCCCGGGGGGGTGGTCGGGTGCGTGGATTCCCTCGTAGGCCTCGAGCAGACCGAGGGCGTCGTCGCCCTCGCGGAGCACGGCGCGGCGCAACTCGTCCTCCAGCTCTTGGGCGCTGATCTCGCCCTCCATGTGGCGCAGCAGCAGCGCGGCGTGCAGTTCGGGCGGCGCGTCCTCCTGGCGCAGCGGGGCCGCGTCGATGAGGACGACCCGTCCAGAACTGCGCATGAAGCGGTCCGAGAGCAACTCGTGCAGGCGCCGCCGGTACTCTGCCACGGCGCCCAGGAGCTCCCTGTCGTCCTCCGTCGCCGCCCGGATTTCGAGGACCCGGCTGCGCGCGTGGACGGAGACCTCCACGAAGACGGGGCGGTCGGCACCCTTCACGTGCGCGAGGTACCACGCCTCGAAGTGCGCGGGGTGCACCGACGCGAACTCCAGGACCTTGAGGGGCCGGTCCCGCTCGATCGCCTCCTTGGCCCGCTCGAAGGCGAACTGGGCGGTTACGTGGGGCCGCACGTAGATGCGCCACCCGTCGCGGGCGAGGTCGCGGCGACGCAGGAACGACTTCAGCGCCTCGGGGTCGGCCTCGGCGGGGGCCCCAAGCCGCGGCGAGGCGATGTGCACGGACACGCGGCGGGCGGGCACGCTAACGACGTGGCCGCGCGCGGTGGTGTACGACATCACTACCGCAAGCGGGCCGCGGCGTGCCTCCACGGGGATGAAGTGGACGGCGAACTCGCGGACGCCGGGCTCGAGCGGCTCGAGCAGCCGGAGCGTCGAGCCACCGAGGATGGCGCCGTCCCCGTACACGGCGGCGGGCCGCAGAAAGCTGCGGGGAGAGGCGAATCGCACCTCGACGCGGCGCGCCGGCAGCGCGCTCTCGTTGTGCAGAGAGAGTTGCAGGGTGAGGCTCGCGCCGCGCGGTACGGCGACTGCGTGGGCGTACACGTCCGGTGCCGGCGGGCGACCGGGGAGGGTCACGAAGGGTACGCTCCATGCGGCCTTCAGCGTCGCGGCAGCCCCGTTGGCCCAGGTCTTGTCGCGCGGCTCCGCGGCCGATAGGTGGTGCGCGTTCGACGCCTCGAACGCCAGCACGGTCGCCATCGCCCGCGACTCGTCGGCGGGTGCCGCCGGGCGGGAGAGCAGGACCCCGAGCACGCAGGCGTCGCCTGCGACCGCGACGAGTTCGCCCTCAGTGAGCGCGAGCCTGCGCACGCTGCGCGGCGGCAGGGTGCCGTCAACGGCGAAGTGGGCGGCCGCGTGGCGCGCGTTGGCGGGCACGGCGCTTTCGGCGGCGGGGCGGAACGAGGGGCCGGCGGCGCACAGGAAGGCTCCGGCCTCGTCCACCAGGAACATCACGGCGAACCCGTTGGTGGCAGGATCGCCAGCCCCCGAGGCCAATCGCTGGTCTGTCAGTCCCTCCGCCATAGACCCCCAATGACCGCCGACGCGCCTTTGAAAGTATTTCGGCCCGATTCTCGCCGGCGGGTGATGTTGCCAGGCGCCTCCCGAAACCCTTTAGGGGGCAAGCGGATGCCCCGGGCCACCCCCCATGGTCGACCGTGCTGTACACTTGTCCGTGCGCGCCCTCGTGACGGGGCTGGCAGCGGAACCGGCCTCGCCCGAAGCGGTGGCCAACCCCGGCCACACCACGCGGATTCGCGCTTTCGAGATCCGCCTCGACGCGACCCGACCGCGCGTCCTGCCGGGGGAGGAGAACCACCTCCACATCCAGTGGAAACGTACCGAGCCCACCGACGACGAGGCAGACCTCGAGATCGTCGCTGACGTCCCCGCCGAGCTCCAGGTGCCCCCCGGGGGCCGGTCGGCGAAACTGCACCTCGGTGGCGAGCCCGATCGGGGGGAGGCCACGTTCACCCTCACGGCGGTCGAGCCGGGGGGGGTGCACGTGGACGTCCTGCTCACGCTTGAGGACGACGACGGGATGGTCCTTGGCCGCGCCAAGGCCGGCTTTGGAGTCGCGCGCCACCGCGTGGTCATCGCGGATGTCGAGGTGGAGCCCGCGGTGGTCGAGGCCGGGGGCGAGGCGACAGTCACGGCGCGTTACCTGTGGACGGGCGAGCAGCGCGTGCGCGGGACGCTCACGGGACGTCTCAAGCGCCGGGCGGACGGGCAGCTCGTGGAGCTCCGCGGCCAGAAGGTCTCGGCGCTTGGCGAGCGGTCGCAGGCATGGCACATCAAGGCGCCGGTGGACCAGCAGATCGCCGACTTCGATGTCGAGGTTTCGTTCGAGGGCAAACAGGCGGACCACAAGGCAGCCTTTGGCAAGACCGGTGTGATGGCGGTCCGGCGCGCGCGCGACGCGGAGGTGGTCTCGGCCAAGGCCGCGACGGCGCGCGCGGGGGGCGGCGACGCGGTGCAGGTCACGGCGCTAGTCCGGAATATCGGCGTGCAACAGCTCACCGGCCACGCGAAGCTCACGCTCTTCGCGCGGCTGCCGGGGGCGGTCGAGGCCGACTTCATCGCGGGCGTGCCGGCAAGCGCCCAGGTGCCGATCCAGGTGGAGGCGCAGGACTCGGCGCGTGCGGTCTTCGAGTTCAACGTCCCCGAAGGGCTCGAGGGGAGTCGGATCGAGGGGCTCGTGGACGTCGAGTTCCCGGGCGCGGTTGCCCAGCGGCGCGACGTGCTCTTGCACGTCGTGCGCGACCACGTCCTCGACTTCGACGGGTTTGCGACCGGGCGCTTCTCGTATGCCGGCGGCGAGGAGGCGGTGGTCGAGTGCCGCGTCCGCGACGACGGCTCCCGCCCCGGCGGCACGTTCGACCTGGTGTTTGCGCTGGCAGACGGCGGCCGCGAGGTCGTTTCCGTAGCGCAGCCGGTGGAACTGGCAGGCGCGCAAGCGGCGTTGGTGCGCGTCGCCCTCGCGCTGCCAGGGGAGTTGGACGCCCAGGGTCCGCTCGACCTCGAGGTCCAAGCGCCGGCGCTGGGGTCGCGCCGGACGGTGCCGGGGTTCCTCCGGGTACGCCGCGCGGTCGCCTCGCGGGTCGTCATCGTGCGGCCGCCAAGCGCCCCAGGGACGGCGGCGTTCCTCTTCGAGGGAGAAGCCGTCGCCCGGGAGGAGCCGCTCGGGGAAGTGGAGGGCGCCGGCCCGGTGACACTCGTCGAAGCGGTTGCGGGCGGCTATTTTTTCATCGGCCCCGGGGGCGCCCCGCTCAAGGAACCGCAGGAGGCGTTGGAGCGTGCGGCGACGCGGGCGCTTTGGAGCCTTGCGCCGGACGCGCCCACGGGGGCGCGCGACCGCGCGTGGGCCGCCTTGCTTGACGCTGCCCGGAAAACCGGCCCGCCTGCCAAGCGGGGGGCCGCAGACCGCAGCGGCAAGATGACCGCGCCCTCCCAGGTCGCGCGGGCGCTGAGCGAGGGGCGCTCGCTCGAAGAGGCGGCGGAGAGCTGCGATGGCGTGCTCGGGGACATCCTGCGCTTCACGCATGAGACCCTCGAGGGGAGCCGGCTCCCCGCATCAGAGCTCTCGAATATGTGGGTGCGCGCGGCCGAGGAGGGGGCGGCAGGGGGCGCCAGCGGCCTTGCGCAGTGCGCGCAAGGGCTCGCCTTCTTGCGGACGATCGAGGGGGAGTTGCGGGAGCGGCAGCGGAAGCGCGGGCTGACGCGCGCGGGGCTGCGTGCCTACGCGCAGGCGGCCATCCTTCGGCGAGCGGTCGAGACCGAGTTCTTCACGATCGCGCTTCGGGAGGGCGTTCCCGACGCCGTGCTCGCCCTCTCCGTAACGGTGAAACGTCACGAGGAGCGGACCCGGAGCCGGATCCGTTTCTGGGGCCGCCTACTGGCGAAGCACCTGGAGGTCACCGACCGGGCGGCGGCGGAGGCCGCCTCGCGCCGGCAACTGGCCGCGCTGCGCGAAGTGGTCGTGAACCTCAAGGGCGCCGACACGATCATGCCTGGCCGGTACAACACGGTTGAACTCCGGGTGGATCTACCGGCGGGCGCGCCGGGCGGGGGGCTCGTGTGCGCGGCGGTGGCCCTTCCTTCGGAGCTATGGATCATGGGCAGCGAGACGGCACGCTGGACGCGCGGGCAGTACCTGCTACCGGCACTGCCGCTGCAGCCGGGGAGCTCGGCGGCGTGGAAACTCGAGCTCTACGTCCCCGACCGCGCCGGGATGGAGCCGGGGGCCATCGAGATCCGACTCGGGTTCGACACGGCAGGGGACGGGGACGGGGACGGCGCCCCGGGGGGCAGGTCCCTATGACCGCCGACTCCGGCACGCTGGAGCGGGCCGCCCTCGAGATCATGGACGATGCGGCCCGCGGCCGGCCGCGGCGGGGGACGGCGGCGGAGGGCACCGCAGTCGTCAAGGCCCTGGCCCGTCGGGCCGGCGCGAGCCCCGCGCAGGTCGAGGCCGCACTCGAGGGACACGCGGTCCTCGAACTGAAGGACGTGGAGGCACCGCGCCTGCTCGGGGTTTTCAAGACGACCCGCCGCACGCGGGGGGTGGGCTTGCGCGGGGCCGCGGAGGCCGCGCGCACCATGGACGGCGGTGCGCCCCCGCCGGCTTCGCTCGCGCTACAGGCTCGGGCGGCCGCAGCCCTTGGGGCGGCCGAGGTCGAGCCGACCACTCGGGACTTTGACGGGACGCTGCCCATGCCCGGACATGCGCCGCGCAGCCTCTTCCCCCTCTCGCTCGCGGGTGTCGAGCGCGTCGAGACGTCCGGGTCGCGTGCCGGCGCGGAGGCTGCGCGAGCAAAGTCGGACCTCGCGCGCCTGCGCCGCTTCGCGCCGGGCACCGGCTATGAATTCTCGCCGCGGATTCGCGTGAGTTCGCCGATGGCCGCAGTCGAGGCGGTCCTCCAGCAGGGACCGGACGTGTTCGCGCGGGCCATCGCCTCCGAGGAGCTCGAGCGGTGGCTCCGCGATGACTGCGCGGAGCGCGACCTCGCGGACCTCATCACGGCCACGCGCCTGCGCGCGCGGGCCGAGCGGCTGACGGAGCGGCAGTCGAAGAGCCTATTCGTCCGGCTCCTCTCCTACTCGCCCGTCCGCGAGGCCGTGCTGCTGGGGGTGGTCCCCCAGCTGGTCAAGAGGCTCACGGGCGCGCCCGAGCGGGAGGTCGAGGAGATCGTCCTCGCGCTCGAGGGCCTTGGTACGGAAGGCGTGCTCGAGTCGCTGCTCAAAGCCGTTTACGAGGTGCCCGCGGACGCGCGCCCGCGGGTGCTCATGGCGCTGGGGGCCGTGGGCAGCCTGCACGTGATGCCCACCCTGGAGCGCCTCGCGCTCCACGCGCAAGTGAAGTCGGACCGGGAGGAGGCCGCAGCGGCGCTCGCGCGTATCGCCGCGCGCCACCCGGGCCCGCGCGTGACGGAAACGATGGAGGGACTGCTCGCGAGCCAAGACCCCGAAGTACGTGGGATCGCGCAACAGGCCTTGCAGGCGCCCGGACGGAAGGCATGATTCCTCAGCCGTTGCGTTTAAGGCCGACGCGCACCGGTAGTCCGCACGGCCTTGCACCGGGGGGGGCTGACCGCGGGCGGCGATGAGAAACCTAAGCGGCCGTGGACGCGGCCGCCCGAGACGCCCGAGGTCGCGCCTGCGCACACGGAGCCCGTGCCGGAGGAGCCCAAGCCGGTGAAGGCGGCACCGGCCGCGTCGCCACCGGCGCCTCCCGGAGAACCACGAGCCACCGAGGCGCCCCCGGCAAGCCCCGCGACCCCGGCGAGCCCCGCACCCCCGCCAAGCCCCGAGACCCCGGCGAGCCCCGCGCCCCCGAGT
>CBEUCC010000011.1:0-37991 GCA_965541515.1 uncultured Thermoplasmata archaeon | reverse complement strand
CGGCGTGCTCCACGTGCGCGCGCGTCGTGTCGAAGAGCGCGTTGGAAGCGACGGTATCGCCCGGTTGCACCAGCGCCTTGAACAGGACGCGCTCTGACCCGCGACCCTGGTGGGCCGGGAGCAAGAACTCGTACCCCATGGTCTGGCGCACGGCCGACTTCAGGTGGTAGAAGCTGCGCGAGCCCGCGTACGACTCGTCCCCCACCATCAGCCCCGCCCACTGGTTGGCGGACATGGCGCCGACGCCCGAGTCGGTGAGAAGGTCGATGAAGACGTCCTCTGCCCGGAGGGCGAAGAGGTTGTAGCCGGCCTCCCGCAGCCGCCGTTCGCGCTCGCTCGGGGAGGCCCGCCGGAGGGGCTCCACGACCTTCACGCGCCAAGGCTCAGCGCGGTCCTGGAAATCTCCAGGTTCCGATCGGGCGTGTCGTCTGGCGGCCATCGACCCGGCCGAGCCGTCACCACGCGGATAACCGTTGGGTTCTTACGAGCGGGGCAGGGCGCGGGTCTCAAGCGGCCGGCTGCCACCTGCTTCCACCACGACATCCTGCGGGAGGACGAAGTCCCGCCGCTGTGGCGGGCGCGCGACCAGATGGAAGGGCCCTTGCAGCCGGCCCGGCGCGCCTACCGCTTCTCGGCCTTCACGTCAAGTTTCAGTTGCGCGATCCCCTCGACGCCGCACTCGACCACATCGCCGTCCTTGAAGGGCCCCACGCCCTCGGGCGTGCCCGTGGCGATCACGTCGCCCGCGTCCAGCGTCATGAACTGCGAGATCCGGGAAACGAGCTCATGGCAGTTCCAGATCATGTCGGAGGTGCGGCTGTCCTGCTTGACCTGGCCGTTGACCTCCAGCCACAGGCGCGTGTCGTTGGGGTCGACCTTGACCTCCGCCGCGGGGGTCATCTCCGAGAGCGGGCAGAAGGTGTCGAAGCCCTTGGAGACGGTCCACGGGTTGCCTTGGCGCATTTGGGCGATTTGGATGTCGCGCGCCGAAACGTCGATGAGCACGCCGTAGCCCGCGACCAGCGCCTTCGCGTCCTTGGGCCCGACGCGGCGCCCCGGCGCGCCGATGAAGACGGCGAGTTCGACCTCCCAGTCGACGCGCTCGGACTCCGGGGGCAGGAGGACGGTCCCCCCGCCGGCGATGACCGACGAGGTCGGCTTGAGGAAGAACGACGGTGCGTCGGGAATCGGGTGGCCCATCTCGAGGATGTGCTTGCGGTAGTTCTTGCCCGTCGCGATGATGTTGCGTACCTGCCCGGCCATGGCTACGCGCCCCTCCGTCAGGAAACGCGCGAGCAGCGCCAAGATGTCAATTCAATGTTTGGACGGCCGGGCGCGCAACGTCGTCCCAAACGCACCGGGCGGCCCGGCTCGAAACGGTGAAATACCCCGGCCCTGGTCTTGCGCGCGCCTTGGCGTAGGGGGGTTGGATGGCAAGGCAACTGGAGGCCACTCTCTCGGGGATCTTCCCGCGGTCGGAGGCGTTGGTGGAGGCGACGCGTGGGCTGGACAGGCGCCGCGTCACGCCCGAACGTTGCGAGGCCGTGCGCGCCGCGGACACGCAGGCGGTCGTGGAGGCCCAGCGCGCGGCGGGGTTTGCCGCCATCACGGACGGGCAGCTTTCTTGGCAGGACCTTTTCCGGCCGTTTGTCGAGGCGCCCGGTGGCCTGGCCCCAGGGGCACTTACGCGTTGGTTTGACAACAACACGTTCTATCGCAAGCCCGTCGTAAGGGGCGAACTCACTTTGCACAAGGGGCTCAGCCCTGAGCACCTCCGGACGCGGGTGGTCGAGGGGTCGCCGTGGAAAGTGGTGCTGCCGGGCCCGTACACGTTTGCGCGCGCGGCGGAGGGGCCCGGGGACAAGGCCAACCGCATCGACCGCATCGGCGAGTTCGGAGCGCTCCTGCGGCGCGCGACACGCTGGTGCACAGACCGCGGTGTACGCCAAGTGCAGTTCAGCGAACCTTGGATGGTGTGGGAGGCGCTTGGCCGGCAGGAGATGCGAGCGACCGAGGCGGCCTACGAGACGGTCACGAAGGGCCTGCGGGCACAGACCTTGCTCTTCCCGTACTTCGGTGACCTGAAGCGCGTCTTTCCTGACGTACTGGACTTCCCCGTCGACGCCGTGGGGATTGACCTGACGGCGACCGACCTCGAGGACCTCGAGGAGCACGCGTTCGACAAGGGCGCCGTCCTTGGTGCCGTCGACGGCCGCAACTCGCTCGTCGAAACGCCCGAAGAGCTCGTACGGGTGGTGGCCCGCGCCCTCGAGACACTTGACCCCGACTGGGTGGCCATCGCGCCATCGTGCGAGCTGGAGCTCACACCGCGGGCGGTGGCGCAGGAGAAGGTCAAGGTGCTCGGCCGCGCGGTCGAGCTCGGGAGGGACCTCGCGTGAGCCAGAAATTGTTCCAGACGCAAGAGATCGGATCGCTCATGAAGCCCGCGTGGTTCGTGAAGGGACTGCGCGGCGAGCGCGCGTCGGCTTCGGAGATCGCGGACCTTCACAAGTGGGCCAAGACGTTGCGCTTCACGCGCGAGGCGCGCCGCGCGGAGCAGCTCATCGCGGCTCCGCCCGGCCCCCGCCGGGACCTGGAACTGCGGGACATCGCCTCGCACCACCACGTGAAACTCCTTGAGACGGCGGGCCTCGACTTCGTGTTCGACGGGGAGATCCACCGCGTGGAGATGTACGAGCACCCCCTGCGGCACTCGACCGGTTTCACGTTCTACGGCCACGTGCGGTCATTCGACAACAAGTACTACCGGAAGGCGGCCGTGACGGAGCAGGTGGGGTTCGGCACCCCGTACCACCTGGAGGAGTACGAATACGTGGCTTCGAAGGCGAAGCGCACGGTCAAGGTGCCGGTCACCGGGCCGTACTCGATCGCGGACTGGACCTTCAACGAATTTGGCTTGAAGCGAGCGGGGCAAAAGCGCAGGCGCCGGTCCGTCCGCGACGTGCACCTGGACGCAAAGCGCGAACTAGCGCTCGACATCGCGCGCGAGATCATCCGCCCCAACCTCAAGGCGCTCATCCGTGCTGGGGCACCGGTCATCCAGATCGACGAACCGGCCGCCACGACCAAGCCTGACGAGGTCGAGATCCTCGTCGAGGCGTTCAACGAAGCAACGCGCGGGCTTGGCGCCGAGTTCCCGTGCCACGTCTGCCTCTCGGACTACCGGTTGCTCTTCCCGCAGGCGCTCGAGATGAAGCACTGCTCCATGTGGCAGTGGGAGCTTGCCAACAAGACGGCATCGGAGGATGCATACCGTTTCCTCAACCTGCTCAATGAGTACGACGACCACCGGAAGGTGGGGGTCGGTGTGGTGGACAGCCACCGCGACAAGGTGGAGGCGCCCGAGCTCGTCCGGGACCGGCTACTGCGAGCGGCCGAGGTTCTAGAGGATCCCGAGCGGGTCTTCGCGAACCCGGACTGTGGGCTCCGGACGCGCTCGCTCGATGTGGCGTTTTCAAAGCTCAAGGCCCTAGTCGAGGGTGCGAAGATGGCGCGCGAGGTCGCGGGGTAGGCCGTCACAGCGCGCGGGCTGCATCGGCGAGGTCCGGCTCGTCGGGCTCGGGCAGCGCGCGCTTGTCCAAGGTGATCAAGCCAGCCATTTCGAGCGCCGCAAGCGCGTAGACCGTGGAAAGCCCGGAGGGCTCCCCCTCGTCCACGAAGCCGCCGCTTTCGTGTTGGCGGCCTTCGAGCTCGCCGGCAAGGCGAGCGACCACAGGGTCGGCCGCCGGGACGCCGACGAGCCGCATCGTCTGGACAGGCCACCACAGCCCCCACGTCTCGACCTTGGCAAGGTCGACGGCCTCCGCCGCCCGCTGCGCGGCTGCCGTGGCCGCCGACGCAGGGCCCTGAAGCCGGTGGAAGAGCGCGTAGAGGAGCGGCGGCTCGAAGGGGAACGCGGGGAGGCCGCCCTTCAGGCAAGGGCGCTCGGACAGCCAGCGGGCCGCCGGACGGTGGTCGAGCGGCAGGCCCAGCGAAAGGAGTGCTAGGCACCCGGCCGCGGTCTCCCATGCGTCCACGTCGTCGGATCCCGGCTGGAAGTAGGGGGGGAGCGAGGCCTCGGCCAGCGACGCTTCCTCCCCCCACCGGCCGCCCGGGCGCTGGTGGTGGAGGAGGAAGTCCACGGCCGCTTGCGTCGTGCCAAACTCCTGCGCGCCGAGCGCGCATAGGTGGATGATGGCGGCCGCGGTCTCGCCGATGAGGCTCTGTGTCCCCTGCACTTCCGGCGCGCGGAAACCCCCGTCGGAGTTCTGGAAGGTCGTGACCGCTTGGAGGTCGCCGTCTGTCAGCTCGTCGCGCAGGAGCACCTTGAGCAGCGCTCTGTCGCGGGCCGACCCCTGGCCGCCCACGAAAGCAAGAGCCCCAACCACATCCACCGCCGCGTGCACGGCCCGGAACACGGGGGCGCCTGGTCATAAGGGTGGCGCCGAACAAGCCGCGTTCCCGGCACCTTGATTACGCGATCCCGAACTGGGGCGCGCGTGCACACCGTTTCGCCGCCGGAAGAGGAGGTCGAGGCGCTCCGGTCGCGCCACGGCGCCTTCTTCGAACGCAGCGTGGAGTTCACGACGCACAAGTCGGGCAACCTGCGGTCGGTCGCCATCCGCCGCCCGCAGATGCGCGCTGCCGTCCTCCTCGTCCCGGTGGACATCTACCGTCAGGCCATCGTGGTGCGCGAGGTCGGCGAGACCGATTTCTTCTTCCCGGGCGGTGGTGTGGAGCCCGGAGAGACGATCGAAGAGGCGGCGTCCCGCGAACTCGAGGAGGAGCTCGGCCTCGAGGAGGAGGGGAGCGCGCTCAAGGCGCTCTGGTGGTGGACGGGCAACACGCTCGACGGCCCAACGACGGTGGCCAATTTCGTCTTCCTGCAGTCGATCGTGGGGGAGCCGGAGACGCGGGCCCCCGACGAGATTGCCGAGATCAAGGCTCTCCCGGGGGCGCCCACGGAGGGCCGCTACCGCCAACTCATTCTGGACGCGCTCTCCGACACCGGGATGCTCCACCAGTGGGGAGTGGACTTCCAGGAGGAGCAGAAGTTCGGTACCGGATAGGGCAACGTTGATGGGCCGGCCCGGCCCCCGCCTCGTGAAGGGGGCGGAGCAGTTGGCAAAGCTTTTCCACCGCAAGCGGCTTAGCCAGGGGGGTCGAGGCGCAAAATGTCCCGAATCGCGACAGGAGAAGGCGACAAGGGGACAACCGGACTCGTCGATGGGACGCGCGTCGAAAAGACGCACGCCCTCGTCGTGGTGTTTGGCGACGTCGACGAACTCGACGCGGCGGTCGGTGTAGCCGCGACCATTGCAGACCGCGACGCGATGCGCCACACGCTGCAGAAGTTGCAGCGGAAACTCTACGTGCTCAAGTCGGACCTCGCAACCCCGATGACCGCGGGGACAGAGTCCTCACGGCTCACGCAGGAGCACGTGGCCAAGATCGACGACTGGATCGATGACCTCGAAGGCCAGCTTCCTCGGCTGAAGCGTTTCGTCCTCTACGGAGGGACGCCTTGCTCGGCGCACCTGCAGTTGGCCCGCGCCATCGCGCGGCGCGCGGAGCGGTCCGCGTGGGCGGCCAACCAGGGTGGGACGGAGGTCAACCCGCACGCGCTCGTCTACCTGAACCGGCTTTCTGACTACCTCTTCTTGCTGGCGCGCCTTGCCAACCGTGACGCGGGGAAGATGGAGCAGGAGATGCGCCTGCCCGGCAAAGCGTGAAGAGGAGAGGACCGTGGAGGAGAAGTGCATCTTCTGCAGGATTGTGGCGGGCCAAGTCCCCTGCTACACGGTCTACGAGGACGAGCACAACCTGGCGTTCCTCGACATCCAGCCGGTCTCGCGCGGGCACGTCCTCGTCATCCCCAAGCAGCACGCGGAGCGGCTCACGCAGGTCACGGAGCTCGAGTCGTACGCGCGAGCGGTGGGGACGGTTTGCCTGAAGGTCGAGCACGGACTCTCGAAGCACTACAACATCTTCGGGGCGCAAGGGGCCAAGGCGTGGCAGACGGTATTCCACCACCACCTCCACATCATCCCGCGTTTTGGCGGCGAGAAGGTGTGGGACTGGCCCGCGGGGTCGCTGGGTGAGGAGGAGGCCAACGAGCTCCTCGCTAAACTGAAGGACTAGTGCCACCGGAGGTGGGGCGCAGTGGGGAAGCGCGCACTCGAGGGGAAGGCCGCGCTGGTCACTGGCGCAGGCGGCCGCGGGATGGGGCGCCAGGCGGCGCTCACGCTGGCCCGGGAGGGCGCCAACGTGGCGCTGAACTACGGCACCTACCGCAAGACGCGCCAGGTGGCGGAGCAGACGGCTCGCGCCATCCGCGAAAAGTTCGACGCCAAGGCGGTCCTGCTGCCGGGCGACACGACGAAGGCGCAGGTCTGCAAGCAACTCGTCGCGCGGACGGTGAAGGCGTTCGGGTCGATCGACATCCTCGTGGTGAACACGGGGTCGCCGTGGGAGTTCACCGCGCTCGAGAAGGTCAAGGACGCCGAGTGGTCGAAGTCGATGGCCGCGGAGATCAACAACGCGTGGTTCCTCACGAAGTACGCGGTCCGACACATGGAGAAGCGCAGCTACGGGCGCGTATTCCTCCTAGGGATGTACCGGGCCCAAGCCTGGCGCGGGCCGCCGTTCGACGGCACCTTCGGGAAGGCCGCGCGCGCGTTGCTCACGGAGAAACTCGCCCTCTCGCTCAACGAGCGCGGGATCACGGTGAACACCATCGCCCCCGGGTACATCGACTGGCTCACGTACCGTGAGGCGGTAGCGATGGCAAAGGCCGGCCCCCCGCCGCCCCACGGGCAGGAGCGCCCCACGCCGCAGCACGCCGCGGAGGCGATCGTTTGGCTGTGCCGCGAGGAGGCCCGTTGGGTGAGCGGCGCCGAGGTCCCGGTGTGGGGGCGGGGCCCCCCGAAGGGGAAGGCGATCTAGCCGCGCGCGGAACGGTTAAGTGGCCGCCTCGGCCTGCTCGGACTGAACCACCCATGGGAGAACCGCCGTACAGCGTGATCGTCGTTGGTGGCGGACTTTCGGGCCTCTCCGCAGCGGTCTTCCTTGCGCGGGCTGACCTAAGGACACTCGTGTTCGACACGGGCGCCTCGTCGATCCAGCCGGTCACGGTGGTAAACAACTACCTTGGTTTCCCCGAAGGCATCCCCGGTGCGGAGTTGCTAGAGCGCGGGCGGAAGCAGGCGCGGCGCTTTGGTGCCGGGGTTCGGATGGAGCCCGTGCAGCACGTGCGGCGCTGCCAGGACGAGACGTTCGAGGTGTGCACCGCCGGCAAAAGGTACGCCGCGTCCAACCTCCTGATCGCGTCGAACAAGAACACCGCGGTGGCAACGGAGCTCGGGCTCACCCTCGGCGGGCGCAAGGACCGGTTCATCGAGCACGACGGCGCGGGGCGCACGTCGCTGCCCAAGGTGTACGTCTGCGGGCGGATCACGGAGCACCCGAGCCAGGCGGCGATCTCGGTGGGCAGCGGGGCCAACGCGGCGCTCACCATCATCCAAGACCTTCGCGGCGACTACTACGTGGATCACGACGAATGACCCGCTGCATAGGCCACCGCGCGGGCGACCGCGCCATAGAAGTCCGACGGCGCGTCGTACATGGGCATCTTCGAGGGGGACGCCACCTCCAGGATCCGCGCGCCCGCTTCCCTGAGTTTTTGCGCGCCCGTCCACTTGTCGAGCGTGTCGGGCGTGAGGATCAGCGACTTGGGGCCGGGGTGCTGCTCGAAGTGCGCGAGTAGCTCCCCCCGCTTGGCAGCGGCAAGCGTGGCGCTGGCGCAGCGCCAAACAGACCGTGCGGAGGCAAACGCGGCGGTCTCGGCCCAGCGGCGGTCGGCCTCCGATGCCTCGGGGGTCGCGTATCCCTCCAGGAGTTCCGCGTAGTCCTCCACGAAGTCCGGCTCGGGGCGGGCGACGACCAGGCTTGCAAACGACATCCGCTCCTCGTCGAGCGCGGGCTCACACAGGACTAGCGCCCGCACACCGAGCGGCTCGAACCGCGCGAGCTCTACGGCCACGGCCCCGCCGAAAGAAAACCCGACCACGTCGAGGGGTGGGGACAGGGTGGCCTTTTGGAGGAGGGAGAAGAGGACGGCGGCGTGGCTCGCGGGCGAGTAGTCGAAGTTCAGTGGCTTGTCGGAGAGGCCGTGGCCGGGCAGGTCCACGAGCGCGACCTCGAATCGCGCGAGTGCGGGGTCCTCCAGCGCGGGGGCAAACATGGAGGAAGCGTCGCCAAGCCCGTGCAGGAAGAGGATGGACCCGGCCGCCGGGCCACCACCCTGCGCCGGCCGACGCACCATCGAAACGTCGCACCCCGGCGGGTCTACCCGTACGAACTCCACGCGCCTGGAAACGCGCGACGGCGTTTGAACCTACGCGGCGATGTCCGTGTAGTGGACTACCCAGGGGTGGGGCGCCGCAGCACGGCTTCCCACTTCTCCAGGTCCGCATGCAGGACGTCGCGCGCGCCCTTCAGCATCTCGCCGACGGTGTTGCACTCGAGCAGGCGCTGCTTCTCTGCGTTGTCTGTCGGGAGCATCCACGCCACCCAGTTGGCCACCACGACCTCATCGCCGTCGGGAATCGGCGCCAGGAGCTCCGGTGGCCACCGCTGGTTCATCGTGCGCGCTGCGTGGCGGAGCGCCTTCACATACAACTCGTGCAGCAGCCGCATCTCGCGTGCAGCGCGCAGGTCCCCGGCCTCCACCCTCGGCGGCGGCAGCTCCCGCACACGCGCCTTGGGGTAGGGCGCGTCGTCCACGAGCGCCTCCACCTCGAACCGGCTCTCGCCCCGTACGAGCAGGTGGAAGTCCCCCTGGTCCTGCGCGACCTCCTGGATCCGGGCCACCGTGCCGACGGAAAAGGGGGTGGCCGGCCCCTCGACCTCGTCGCCGTATTTGATGAGCGCCACCCCAAACGACCGGTCGCTGTCGAGGCAGTCGGCGACCATCTGCCGGTAGCGCGGTTCGAAAACGCGCAGCGGGAGCCACGTGCCGGAGAAGAGTACCTTGTTCAGGGGGAAGAGCGGAACCGTCTTCGTGGATTCCAAACCGTCCAAGATCCGTTCCTCCGTATTGGCTCGCCGCCCGTTCAGATGAGGGTTTCGGCCCGGTGCTGGCGGCGGCGGCGCCTGTAGCCACACGCCCACGGCCCTCGCCTTGGAAAAGTTCACTTAAGGGCCCCCCATTCAAGGCCCGTTCGCATGGCGAAGTCATACAAGACCTCCGCGGATGACCCCGACCCGCGCCTGCGGACGCGCCGCTACGCGCGCAACTTTGACGTGGTCTACCAGCAGCTGCTCCTCATGGTCCGGCGTCCCATGAGTGGGTGGGGGCTCGATGAGCGCCAAACCGCCCAGGGGATCGTGCGCGCGAACTACCGGCGCACCTTCAAACAAGCGAGGGTCACCGCGTGGGTCCGCAAGATGGACGACGGGGGGTGCGAGGTCGACGTCGAGAGTGCGGACGCGCCCACGGGCAGCGGCGGGAACCACAAGGCGCGAGTGCGCAGATTCGTCGCGGAGCTGGATGACGGGCTATTGGGAGACGACCCCTTCAGGCCCAAGTACACCTGAGGGGCGCGCGGGGTCCTGGCCGTCGCCCTTTTCTTCGCGCGCCGCGTTGGTGCTGCTGATGGCCGGCGTCCTCAGGTCGGACCTTTCCGACGGCGTGGTGACACTCACGCTCAGCCGCCCGGACTGGCGCAATGCACTCAACCTGGAGCTCATCCAGGCGCTCGAGCACGAGGCGTGCGCGCAGGGGTTCTGCTTCACGACCGACGACGACAAAGGGGCCGCGCGGGCGTTCCTCGAGAAACGCGAGGCGCGGTTCAAGGGGGCATGACGCTGCCCGCCAAACGGAAGCGCGCGCGGGCGCCGAAGCGAGAGGTCTACGACGTCCACATCCATATCCAAGACTGGTCGGAGGTGCTCCCGGAAGTCCGCAAGGTCATGGCCCGGGGCCGCAGCGACCTGAGACAGCTCGAGCGCTTCCAGAAGGACCCGTCCGCATTCGTCGAGTTCCTCGACGAGCAGGGGGTTGCCCGCGCGGGGATCGTGAACTACGTCTCGCCCGACCTCATGGGGTTCACGGAGCGCGCGAACGATTTCTCGGCCAAGTACCGCGACAGCCACCCCGACCGGCT
The DNA here is from genome assembly GCA_965541515.1 of uncultured Thermoplasmata archaeon. Classification (GTDB taxonomy): domain Archaea; phylum Thermoplasmatota; class DTKX01; order DTKX01; family DATEUP01; genus DATEUP01. The sequence continues at coordinate 27,825 of CBEUCC010000011.1, read as the reverse complement.
CTTCGCGTATGGCAGCGTCCACCCGCGCCTTGCGCGCGACCCGAAACGCCAGATGGATCGGCTCCTGCGGCGCCTCAAGATCGACGCCATCAAGGTCCACCCGCAGCACCAAGGCGTCTACTCGCACGGGTATGTCGACGGGTCGACGCCGGCGCTGCGCACGATCTACAAGATGGCCGAGGACGCGGGGGTACCGGTCACAATCCACACCGGCACGAGTGTCTTCCCCGGCGCGCGCAACCGGCTCGGAGACCCCATCTTCACCGACGACGTCGCTATCGATTTCCCGGACCTGAAGGTCGTCCTTGCCCACGGCGGGCGGCCCCTCTGGTACGACACGGCGTTCTTCCTCGTGCGCAGGCACAAGAATGTCTTTCTCGATTTGTCGGGGATCCCGCCGCACTCGCTGCTCAAGGCCTTCCCCCGGCTCGAGGAGATCGCGGACAAGTGCATGTTCGGCTCCGACTGGCCGGGCCCGGGGGTGCGGTCGATCGCCGACAACATCGACCAGGTCGGGCGGATGCCGCTTAGCCCGGAGGCGCTCAAGCACATCTTCTCCGGCACCGCCAAGCGGGTCTTCGGCGTGCCGTGACGCTCCGCGGCACTGTCGATATATACAACTCCCCAGAGCGCCATCTGGTACGAGTTATAATGCCGAAGATGATCGACCCGTCAACGATGGAGCGCCCGGTCGAGAAGGGCGACGAGTGGGGAGCGGTGGACGCCTTCCTGGCGCAGGTAGACGCTGGGCTCACGCTCGAGACGCTGTACCTGACGGCGGAGCACATCGCCGCGCGACGGTACGATTTGGAGACGCCGGCCCCCGCGCTGCCGCACGGGATGATCATGGTAAATGCTGCATGGGGCCTGCGCGAATTCGTGCCGGGCAAGGACGAACTGATGACGTTCGGGCTCGCGCAAGGGTTCGCGAACCTCGCGATGGAGAACCGGGCATTCGAGCGGCAAAGGACGGTTGCCCGCCGGCCCGTCCGGGGCCTGGCGATCACCGACCTTGCCAACCTCGTGGTGGAGAAGGTTGAGAAGGGCGACATCGCGGAGGCCGATGGAGCGCTGGCCTCGCTCATCGAGCGGTCGGAGGGGGAAACAAAGCTCATCGCGCGCGCGTTCTTCACGTCGGGCGCGCAGGACCTCCAGAACTGGTCGCACAAGGGGACGTTCGCGGGACACCTCTGGCAGTTCTGCGAGCGCGACAGCTTCGCGGACATCTTCACAGCCCTGCGGCCAGGCATCCACTACTTCGCGGCATTCGGGTCGCGCGACGAGAAACGGCAGATCGAGCGCCACTCCGCGGAACTGGACGTGACCACCGTCAAGCCGGGACGGCTCCTCGCGGACGGTCAGGCGGAGGTCGAGGCGCTTGCCAACCAGATGCTCGCGGGCGGGTCGACCAAGGCGGTCGTCGAGGCGCTGCAGGGCGAGTACGGGCTGGAGGACGTGGTCGACGCGTCCGTGATGGCGGCCTGCGAGGCATTGCGCCACTCCACGAAGCCCCAGATGGCGGTCGAGGCGCTGGCCTACGCGCACGCATCCCGGATTGCAGTTCGCGCAACGGGGCCCACGTGCCTGCTGCCCGTCTTCCAGGCGGCCTCCTGGGTGCACGAATGCGCCTCCACGCGTGAGCTAACGCCACCCCCGGCGCGCCCTCCCATCCCGCTAGAGACTGCCGCAACGCACGCGCTCATCGAGGACTTCCACGCGTCCAAAGGACACCTCCTGAAGATCACCGAGGTGGCCCTTGCAGAGCGCGCAGGCGGACCCCCGTGGATGGGGGCCCACCTCGACGCGGCGCTGATGCAGGCGACCACCATCGTGCCGTCGAGCCGAACCATGCTCGAGCGGTTCAAGGACCGCCTGAAGATCCCGGTGGAAATCCAGGGCGTGCGGCTCGCGCCGCCGGCCTGAGGCGCCCCGGCCCCTCAACCTGCCGCCGTGGGCTCGTGCCTCGAATCACCCAGTCGCAGGCTCCACGCGCTTGGCCCAAGAGATCTCCACGCCGCCGGCCCGAAGCATGGCCGCGACCGAGCAGTACTTCGCCATGGAGAGGTCGACGGCCTGCGTCACAGCCTCGGGCGTGACACCGACCCCCCGGACCGTGAACTGCATGGTGATCGTCGTGAACACACGGGGCGGCTCGCTACGCCTCTCCCCTTCAAGTTCGACCTCGACGGCGGTAAACGGTTGGCGCTTCTTCCGGAGGATTTCCACCACGTCGACCATGCTACACCCGCCAAGGGCAACCAGGACATTCTCCATCGGGGACGACGCGGACGCCGCCATGTCCTCGAATTTCGAGTCCATGACGACGGAGTGGCCCGAACCGGACGTGCCCATCAGCCGCATTCCGCCTACCCACTCGACCTTCGCCTTCAAAGGGTCCCGCCTGCCGTTTGCTAGAAATGCGTCCAGACACCTGCTTGGTCTTACTTGAAATGAGGGGAAACCACGTGTCCATCGGGGGGCGGCGTGGAACCCTTTATGAGCGCACGACCGGCTGCGCAGGGCACTCCCATGGCGCGCCGCGTCTTTGTTGTGGCAGCTGGCTCAACGCCGTACGGGGAATCACCCGTGGGCGTCCACGGGATGATCCGCCAGGCCGTGGGCGATTGCCTAGCCTCGGCCGACAAGGGGCTCGACGGGGGGCAGGTGCGCGAGGCCTACGTGGGGTCCCTCGGCTTCGGGGGCGGGCAGATCGGGAACCTCGCGGCGTCTCTCAACGAAATCGCGGCTCTGCGCTTGGTGTCCGCGCGCCGCGTCGAGAACGCGTGTGCCTCGGGGGGGTTTGCGTTCCGGGACGCGGTTCTCGCGGTGCAGGCGGGCGCCTGCGAGATGGCGCTCGCCGTGGGCGTCGAGCGGATGAACGACCAGACGGGGCACCGCAAGCGGTATTGGCTCGGCGTTTCCGGCGACACGGAGTGGGAGCGGATGGCTGGCCTGACGTTCCCGGGGGTGTACGCCCTGATGGCGTCCCGCCACATGCACGAATACGGGACGAAACCTGAGGACCTCGCCGCTGTCGCCGTCAAGAACCATGCCTTTGGCGCGCTCAACCCAAAGGCGCAGTTCCGCCGACCGGTCACGGCCGAGGCGGCACTCGCCTCGCCCGTCGTCGCGTCGCCGTTCACGGTCTACGACTGCTGCAGCACAACCGACGGCGCCGCGGCGGTGGTCGTCGCGTCCCAGGAGGTAGCACGTGCCATCACCGACACGCCCGTAGAGGTGCGCGCTTCGGCGGGCAGTTCGGACCACCTAGCGGCCCACGAGCGCGAGTCCATGACGCGCCTCGACGCCACGGTGCGCGCGGGGCGCGAGGCTTTCGGACAGGCCGGCATCACCGCCAAGGACGTGGACACCGCCGAACTGCACGACTGTTTTACGATTGCCGAGATCCTCGCGCTTGAGGACCTGGGGTTTGCCAAGAGGGGCCAGGGAGGTGCCTTCACGCGAGAAGGCCAGTCCGCTCTCGGGGGTCAGGTCGCGGTCAACACGAGCGGCGGGCTGAAGGCCAAGGGCCACCCGCTCGGCGCCACGGGGGTGGGGCAGGTGTACGAGCTCTTCCGGCAGTTGCGGCAGGAAGCGGAGGCCGGGCGCCAGGTGGAGGGCGCGCAAGTGGCCCTTGCGCACAATGTCGGCGGCTCGGGCGCGACGTGCGCCGTCCACATCTTGGCGAGGTGACCCCGTGGCCGGCATTGCTTCCGTGGGGTGGGCGCTCCCTCGCCTTGCCATCAAGGCGGAGGAGTACCGGCGGGCCGTGGGGTTCTTCGCGGCGCGCGGTGTCCAGGAGAAGACAGTCGCCGCGTTCGACGAGGACGAGACGACGCTAGCCGCCGACGCGGGGGCGCGCGCGGTCGAAGCGGCGGCGCACGACCCCGCCACGCTGCGCGCCCTGCACGTCGCTAGCGTCGGAGCGCCCGCCGGCGCCGCGTCCACCGTGGCCTTGGCGCTTGGCGCGGGAGCGGCACACGCAGTCGACTACCGCGGGGCCGGCCCTCCGTTTGCTGCGGCGTTGGCCGCCGCGTGCGAGACGGCAGAGGCGACGGCCCGCCCGGTCCTCGTCCTTGCCGCCGATGCCTTGCGCGGCCCCATCGACGACGCAGCCGAGCACGCGCTCGGCGCCGGGGGCGCGGCGTTCCTCATCACCAAAACGGCACCCGTGCAACTCGTGGGGTCGGCGTTCGCCGCGAGCGCCGCCCTCGAGACGTCCCGCGTGGGGGGCGACGGGCTCGTCCGGTCGGCGGGCGGCGACGACCCTTCCGCGCCGGCCCTGCGGCTTGCGCTCACCCGGCTTTCGGCCGAGGGGTTCGCCATCACGTCCTTCGACCACCTCTGCGGTCCCGAGCGGCCAAGGGCGCTCGTCCCCCTGCACGCGCCTGTCAAGGCGGACCCGCAGGCGGTGGCGCCTCCGGTCGCCGCCCGGACGGGCGACACGGGGGCGGCCTCCGCCGCCTTCTCCCTGCTCGCCGCGCTCGAGAAGGCGGGCGGGGGCACCCAGGTGTTGCTCGGCGACGCGGAAGGCGCCTCGGGAGCGGCTCTTGCTCTCAAGTGCGCGGGGCAACCGGACGGCGCGAGCGGCTTCCTGGGCGCGGTCGGCCAGTTGCGCGTCCACCTGTCATGGCATGCCTACCTCGGCCATCGCCGCTACCTGCCGGACCCAGGGCCCACACGGTCGGTGAGCGAGGGCGCCTATGTCTCGACGGCGCAGTGGGAGGAGAGCCTAGAGTTCCGCCTGGCCCTCGTGCTCTCGAGGTGCCCCGCGTGCAAGGCCGTTCGCCACCCACCGCGCGAGGCGTGCCCCGAGTGCGGGGAACCCGAAGGCGATCTCTTCCGCGGCCGACCCGTGGGCACGGTGCACGCAGTGACGCGAATCGGCCGGGGCGGCGCACCGTCGGAATTCGCGCTCCAGCAGACGCTCACGGGCGAGTACGCGGTCGTCATCGTCGACCTGGCCGACGGCGGGCGCGTGGCTGCCCAGGTGACGGGGGCCGACCCGCGCACGGTGCACATCGGCGACAGCGTTACGCTCCACTTGCGCCGCCTGTTCGAACAGGAGGGCCGCGTACGGTACGGCCTCAAGGCGCTCCCGGCGCGCAAGGATTAAGCGCTTCCAAGCAAGAGCGGGCGGGCCCGGCGCAAAAAGGGGGGGAATCAAGCACGCAGGCTCACCACGCGGGAAGGGCACCGGGGCACGCGCACCGCCACCCGAGAAGCGACTCGGACTACCCGCTCGAGCCCCCCGAGGCGTTCCGGATGCTCTCCGCGTTCCTCTCGCGGCCGGGCGCCGAAGCCGCCGAGGAGATCCGCCCCTTCCTCCCGGAGGTGCGCGCGATCGCGTTCTACTACCGGTTCATGCTCGACCGGTCGATCCTCTCTCACGCCCAGTTGGCGCTCGTGCGCCAGTTCATCTCCCAGCTCTATGCGGCGCAAGTCCTCATCCAGAGGTATGCGCAAAGCTAGGGAACACGGAGGACCGACATGCTCGAAATCAGCGACATTGTAACAGATATCGGCAAGACGCGCGAGGCGCTACTCGACGGCTTCAAGAAGAGGATCGTAGACCCGCACCACCTCCCCCAGATCGCGACGATCTTCGAGGAGGTCGGGACGCTGAAGGAGCAGGGGTCCTACCTGATCGCCGCAATGCTCCTCAACAACCTCGACGCGAACCTGCGAAAGATGCCGCCCGACATCCGGTACCTCGATGAGAATCTGAAGAAGGACATCGGGCGCATCTTGGAGGAGGTAGCCGAGGCGCTTCGCCGCCTGGAGATCGCGCTCTTGGACGCAGGACAGCCCAACCTCTACCCTGCATATGCAAGCCTCGCCGTGAGCGTCGTCCACACGAGCGAGCGCGCTGACCAGATCTCGAAGATGCTGCCGCTCGTGCCGCCCGAGTTCATCGAGTGACGGTCGACTAGCGCCCGAGCGCCTCACGCTCGCGCAGCTCCTCGCGCTTCGCGTGCAGCAGTTCGCGTCGCCTCCGCACTTCGTCCTCGTCGCGCTCCGCCTTCTGCTCTAGGCGCTCGGCCTGGGACTCGCGCTTGATCGCCTTCTCCTCTTCGCGCTGGAGCTGCAGTTCCTTCCTGCGGACGCGCCGCTCGCGGGAAAGGGCCGGCTTGTCGCCTGACAGGGCCGGCTTGTCCCGGAGGATCGCCTCCTCCTCGCGCTCGCGCACGGCGGCCTCGACGCGCCAGGCCACGGCGGCGAAAGCGACCGTAAGCATAGCCACGATCGAGACAGGAGCCGTGATCGTGCCGTCGGCGATAAACGCGGTCGCGACCGGCTGCAGCGGTTCCACGTTCCCGAGCCCCGCCGCGGCCACGACCGCGACCAGGACGACCCACACGCCGACCAAGGCCCGCGTGAGTATGTGCATTCGAGTACACCCCGACAATGGAGGGGGGGCGTCTCCTCTTGAAACTTGCGACCGGCTTTGCGACCGTGTAACGAGCGCCCACGTCAGGGCGCGGACGACCCTTGGGCCGACAGGAATTCCAACAGGACACGGTTGAAAGCCTCGGGCTGGTCCCAACATGGGAGGTGACCGGCACCAGGGACTTCGTCCCGGCGCGCGCCCTGGATAAGGCGCACGAGTTCGGCCGCGATCTGCTTGCAGGGGTCGACGTCTTTGTCGCCCACGACCACCAGCATGGGTGTCTCGATCTCGCCAAGGCGGCTGAAGTCGGTCGGCCCCCCAGACGCATGCCGGCCGCTCTGCAGCCAAGACGCGCCCGAGAACACCAGGACTTCGCGGAAGAAGGCGCCGAGGTCGCGGGTCGCCGCGAAGAATGGGTGCGTCTTCCAGTCGGCGACGGCTGCGTGCACGCCTTCCGTCTGGGCCAACTGGCGCGCGCGCCGCAGCCGGGTGCGGTAGTCCTTGGACCACCCCTCAAATCCGTCGACGACCGCGCCGGCAAGCACGAGTGACCGCACCAGCTCCGGCCGCCTGAGCGCCAGGTGCACGGCGATCCCCCCGCCCATCGAGGCGGCCACGAGGTGTACGCGCCCCAGGTTGAGGTGGTCCACGAGGGCGACAAGGTCCTCGCTGTACTCGGAGGTCGAGTACCCGGCGGGCGGAGCGGAGCTCGCGCCCTGCCCACGGAGGTCGAACCGCACGGCCCGGTACCGCGCCGACACGGGCCCGGCCTGGTGGTCAAAGAGGTGCAGGCTGGTGGCAAACCCGGGCACGAAGACGACCGCGTCGCCGTCCCCCTGTACCTCGTAGTGGATGTCCACACCGCGTAGGCTTACGGTCGGCAATTCCGGTCCCCTGAGGGGAGCGCGTTTGCCGCTCGAAGAAACCACCGCCCGCCAGGCCCGGCCTTTTATCCCCGCCCCCCGTTCGCGCGCGCGGTGGTTGGGACGGGGCCCGAGCCGGTTGTGTCGCTGATCCTGGCCGACAGTGCCCTCGAGATCGTCCCCCGGTCGCTGCGCGAGCACCCCAGCGTCGTCTCCAACGCCAAGCGGAGCGGCCAACTCCCGGAACGAACGCTCCTCGACTCGTCCTACCACCACCGTGCAATGCGCAGGCTTCCCGAGGTGGAGCGCCGCGGCCGACCGGACATTGTCCACATGTGCACACTGCTCGCCCTCGGTTCCCGGGCTGCAGCCGCGGGGCGTCTGCGCCTCTACATCCACACGTACGGCGGCGAGGTGGTCTCCGTAGCGCCGGGGACCCGGCTCCCGCGGGTCTACGACAGGTTCAAGGGGCTGATGGCCCAGCTGCTGGCGGAGGGCAAGGTCCCCGCGGACGACCCCCTGCTCGTTGTCGAGGACGTGGACCTTCCCGAGCTGCTCCGCGCCTTGGCGCCGGAGCGCGTGCTGGCCCTGAGTTCGCGGGCTCCCCGCGCGAAGTGGGCCGAACTGCTGCCCCCGGACGGCCCGGCACGTACGATGGCCGTGCTCCTCGGGGCTTTCCCCCGGGGGGGTTTCCGCGAGCCGACAGCCCGTCTTGCCACGGAGACCGCCTCAGTCGCCGAGGGCCCCCTGGAGGCGTGGGCCGTGGAAGCGGAACTCCTTGTCCACCTGGCCACGTCGATGCGGCTCGAGTAGCGGGGCGCCTTGGGACCCCCCATAGTTGGTTTCTGTACGGGTTTACCCGTCCAAAACATTCATTAATTGCCTGGCGCAGAGGGTAGGACGTAGGTTCAGGGGGCATCGCCATGCGTTCAAAGCTCGTCTTGGTTTCTGTGACGGCTGTACTGATTGCAACCACCACGGTGTCGGCGGCGCTGCTCCCATTCCTCCCCGGGGCGCCGGGACCGGTCACTGAAGTGACCACATGGGACGAGCTCCCGACGGTGAGGGTCCTCTTCCCGGACAACCTCGACATCGACGTTGAGGCGGTGTATGTCTTCAAGAACGCCGACCAGTGGCACGCGTTCTGGGCGAGCGTCCCCGATGCGACGGTCGAAGGTCAGGAGACCGGCGAGTTGCCGTACGTTGACTTTGAGCACAACTTCGCGGTGATCGCTTCGTACGCATGGAAGGACGACGGCTACGCGATCGAGGTCACGGACGCGAAGTTCAACGGCCAGCAGGTCTATGTCGAGGTGGACCGCCAGGAGCCGAACCCGAAGAACTGCCGCCCCTACTTCGACCCGTTCTTCGGTGGCATTGCGATCATCCAGCAGCCCGACGTTGAGGACTTCACGAGCACGCCTGTGGGCGCAAGCTACCAGCAGGTGCTCGAGGCAGAGTGGGACCTGCCGACCCGGCAGTGCTAGGCGCCACGCCCTGGGCCGCTCGCGGCGCCGGGCCGCTGTTTACCCCGCAGTACCAAGCGGTAGCGCGCGAGCTCCCCTTCGAGCGGCCCTCGGGCGTCAAAGCCCATCGACTCGAGGTGGAGCGCCTCGGACGACCTGGGGACAGCCAGCACCTCAACCGCCCGCTTGCGCGAGAACCGGGCGGCCTTCACGACGTAGTCGAGCAACGCGCGCTCCGCGCCCGTCCGGCGCCCCTCCTCATTGAGTGTGAGGCACGAGACCTCTTCGACTTGGTCCTTAATTTCCGCCCGGAGGAAGGCGCCGAGCACCTCGGACCCCATATGGACGACCCGGATCGCGTGGGGGTCGTCCGTGACGGCCTGCCGAAGCAACCGCGCGGCCTTGCCTCCGGCATCGGCCACCGCCGTGACCTCCGATACCTCGTCCGCGTGCATCTTTCGGACGGAGACCAACGCCTCGCCCTCACCGCACGTGGAGCCGGCGGTTCATAAGGCCTCTGCATGGACGGCATCCGAGGGCCGGTGGCCCGGCCGGGTCCATACCGGCGGACGGAGATCAGGCGCCGCCGGCCGGCCCGATGTTGTGCTTCTGCCGGTGCTCGACGACCCCGAGGCGCTTCACGCGCTCGTTGACCCAGTCCCAGTCGATGTTCTTGAACCAGGTCTCGATGTAGTCCTTGCGCTTGACACCGTAGTCGAGGAAGTACGCGTGCTCATAGACATCCAGCACGATGAGGGGCGAGGCGTTCCAGATGCCGCCCTGGTTGTGGAGGTCGCAGAGGTACACGTGGATCCGGTTGTCCTCCCAGTCGAACGCAGTTACGACCCACCCCCGGGCAGACATCCCTGCCGAATGGACTTCCGTTCGCCATGTCTCCCAGGACCCGAAGTCCTCATTCAGGAGGCGCTCGGCCTCCCCGGAGGGGCCGCCGCCCTTCCCGCCCATCACGTCGAAATACCCTTCGTGGAGGCGGACACCGTTGACGGCGAACGTTTCCTCGACCTTGAGTTCCCGGAACTCGCCGTAGGTGGCGTTGGCCGAGCCTAGATCCACCTTGTCTAGGCGCTCGCGGATCTCGTTCGTCTTGTTCACGTACCCGGCGTATAGCGTGTTGTGGTGCTCCGAGATCTGCCGCTCGCTCAGTCCTTCCAGCGCCCCCGCTTGGTACCGCAACGGGGACACGGTTCGCTTTTGGTTGTTCCGTGCCAAGTGCTCACCTCATGCTTCGAGACAAACTGACCGGATGGACCCGGCCGCAGGCCGACGCGCGTCAACCCCATTGCCCGCTTTCAACGGCCAATGGGGGTAATGACGCGAACCGCCCCTTGTGGTAGATTCTTCAACGGGAAGTTTCTATAAATACGTTTTTTCGAACCCTTCCTCGAAGTTTCCCCGGCCTTTTCCAAGCATCTGGCGTCCGCCGCTTGGCAAGGGAGCGCAATCGTCGATGCCAAACGGTTCGGGCCACCACGAAATCCTTATTAGCGCCCCCCGGGAAAGGGCGTTCCGCGCCAAGCGCCAGCGGAGGGATTGCACGTTGCAGGACGCACCGAGTCCGCCAACACACGAGGTGTACCTGGATTCGCTCAAGGTGGCGATCGCGCACGAGAAAGCAAAGGCGGCCAACCTTATGCGGTTTGCCGACCGCTCGAGGCTCGGGGCGAAGTTGATGTTCACGGAGCTTGCCACCGAGGCGCTGCTCTATGTCAATTCACTGATCGTCGAGTTCGAGCACATCCTCGAATCGAAAGAGGTCCCGGAGGGCGAGGACTCCGACGAGTACTATGTCCAGGGAGCACAGTCCACGGAGAGCTTCGTGATTCCGGAGGAGTTCACGCTCCCCGAGCAGGCGATTCTCGTAGCCATTCGAGCGGCCGGCGCCAGCCAGGAATTCTACGAGGGGAAGATCGACACGGTACCCCCGGGGGTATCTCGCCAATTCTTCCAGACCTGCGCCCAACGCGTGCAGCGCCGCGTGGCGGACCTCAAGGAAGAGTACGAGCGCAACGTCCTGACCAGCAATTGAGCGCCGGGCACCGCGGGCGAGCCCGGGTGTTATGCGCCATTCCCCGGGCCGCCCAGCGTGTTTCTCGGCTCCAACGCTGGCCGGGGAACCCTTTTGTACCCTCGTCGGGGCTCCTCGGACGCCGATGGTCAACCCGCTGCTGCTGTTCACTTTCGTGGTACCCGCGGTCGCGTGCGGCGCGGGCATCGCGTACTTCCTGGTCAACCGCGGGTCGAGCAGCTTCTACCAGGACGCGTTCGCCTTCGTGGAGATCTCCGCTGTCGCGGTCATCCTCGTCTCGTCAGTCGTCGGGACGTGGGCCACCCTTGCCGAAGAGGCGGGGCTGATCCCGTGGGCACTTGCCACCTCCGGCGTCGGGTACGCGCTCGTCATCGGGGCCGGCCCGCTGCTGATCGCGCGGGTGGACAAGCGGGAGCGCGAGTTCTCAAGGCACCGGGAACAGGCCGACGCGCACCGCGCGCACCTCGACGCGATCCTGCACGCCTCGGAGGTTGCCGGCGTCGCGGTCGTATTGCTGGGCCCGGGCGACTCCGGGCCCGACAGCATCATCCGGTGCAGCGGGGGCGGGGCGCGGCTCCTTGGGACCCGCCCGGAGGCAGTCGTAGGGCGGTCCTTCTCCTCGTTTGTCGTCCCAGACGACCGCGAATCCTTTGCCCAACTGCTTGCGGCGCCCTCGGACGCGGGGGAAGGCGGCGTGGCCGGGTCGGTCAGCCTCTTGGTCGCGGGTGGGATGAAGGTCCCGGTGGATGTCGGGCTGACGCGCTCGGGCGCCGACGTCGGGACGACGGCCGCTTTCCTGGTGGATGCACGCGCGCGGACGACGGCCATCGAAGCGGCCAAGGAGGCCCGCTCGGACGCCGTGTTCTACCTCGACCTCATGACGCACGACCTCTCCAATTTCAACCAAGGGGCGCTGGGGTACCTGGAGCTCTTCGAGATGTCCACCGATGCGCCTCGTGAGCGGCTGGACCGTTTCCACGATAACGCGCTCAAGCAGATCCAGAACTGTGCGCGCCTCATCGAGAATGTCAAGCTACTCTCGATTATCCGCGACACCAGGGAGCCGATGGGGCCGGTGGATGGGGTGCGGGCGCTCCATGACGCGATGCAGCGGGTCGTCGTGTCCTGGACCAAGAAGCACGTGGAGATGCGCCTCGTCCCCACGACGACGCAGACGATGGTCGTGGCGGATGTGTGGCTCGAGTACCTCTTCTACCACCTCGTGGACAACGCCGCCAGATTCACGCCGGGGGACCGGGTGGAGGTGACGACGTCCGTCGGCGAGAAGCCGGGGGGCCGTTCGCTCATCTTCCGGATATCCGACCGTGGCAAGGGCATCCTACCGCCTGATCGTGCGGCTATCCTCGACCGGATCACCTCAAGACGCCGCGACCCCGCGGCCTACCGGTCGGGCGTGGGGTTGTTCATCGTCAAGACCATCGGCGACCGCTACGGCGCCAAGCTGTGGATCGAGGACCGCGTGCCGGGAGACCCCGCGATGGGCTCGGTGTTCTGCGTCGAGTTGCCGGTCCCTTAGGGGCGTCCGGTTTCCGTGAGGACCGCTTGGCGCCAGTCCAGGTATGTGGCAACGCTGCGGGCGTTGCGCCCCCGGTCGAGCCCCGCCGCGCTCGTCCACAGGCTTTCGTACCGGGCCGCGAAGCGCCGCCAAGCGGTGGCCCGCGCGACCGCCCGCCCACCAATGACCAGCCCGATTGACACCAACACCCCCACGGCGATCAGCGCCGATCCGTCGGCGCCCGCTAGGCGGGCGCGTGCCCACAGGTCGAGGAAATAGAGGAAGACCAGGTACGCGACCGTGCTAGTTGTCGTGTCGTTTGCGACGAATGCGAGGAAGCACCGGTCGGCCGCCTCGACGGCCGCGGGTTCGAGCGGCTTGGCGCCGCCGCGGACGCCGGGAGACGCGAGGGGCCCGGCGCGCGAGTGGGCCCGCATCTGGAGCAGGAGGAGGGCTTCGAGCACGACGAGGAGCAGGAGGAAGTCGACGACGAAGAGAAAGAACCCGACGGCCATGAGGATAAGGTAGATGGCAGGCAACGCGAGGATGGCGCTCACCTGCATCCGGAATGCGGCGCGGCGGACTTCCCGGGTCTCCACGCGCCGGTACTGGAGGACAAGGTCAAAGCGGCTTCGGCGGCCCCCAAAGGGTAAGTTTGGGGGCACCGGTTCGCAGGGCGGAGCACACATTGGCCGAGACAGGAGATGACCGGGCGTCCTTGTTGGCGGCCCTCAAAGGCGCCGAGGACACCCTAAACCAGAAGCGCGCGGTAGCGTTGCCCGACCTCTTCATCGACCATATCGTGAGTCTCCCGAAGTGGGGTGAGACGCAGAAGCAGATCGTGTCGACGGTGATCCGGGGCGGGGGGAACATCCGCGGCGGCGCCCAGCGCCTCGCCGCGGGGGGGAACGCCTTCAGCGCGGCCCGGGGGCTCTCCCGGCTAGGTGTTGCGACCAAGTTCATCGGGCACACCTCACGCTCGGCGATGGACTTCGCGGTCAACTCAACCCACGGGGAGCGCGTCGACTCCTCGCTCGTGCGCCTCGACGGTCGGACGGCGATGACAGCCTCCCTCGAGATGGGCGTCGAGCGCGCAAACGTGATGTTCAACGACCCCGGGTCGCTCGTTGGACTGAAGGCGGCCGACCTAGGCGACGGCGCCCGGGAGGCCATCACGAAGGCCGACGCGGTGCTCGTGGCCAACTGGGCGGGAAACCCGTCGCAGGGGACCGCGTTTGCCGACGAGGTCCTCGGGTGGGCCAGGTCGGGCGGCGCGGCAACCTTCCTCGACCCGTCCGACGTGTGGGGGAGGGAGCAGGAAGTCCTCCACATGCTGCGCCAGCTTGGCAAGGGCGAGAACCTCGACTGGCTGCTTGTCAACGAACCGGAGCTGCGGGAGGTGTCGCGGGTCCTCCTGCTCAACGACACGAGCGAGTCGCCCTGCGCCCACGACGACTTCGAGGGGCAGGCTCGGGAGCTGAGCCGACACCTTCGCACGGCGGTGGCGTCCCACCGGCGGCAGGGGTCGCAGACCCACCGCTCCGGCTCGAAGGAAGCGAGCCTGGAATGGCCCCCCATCGAGCCGGCGAGGATCACGGGCGCTGGCGACACGTGGAACTCTGGCTTCATCGCAGGCGTGTTGCTGGGTCTTTCGCCCCTCCACCGGCTCCAGCTTGCCCACGCAGTGGCCCGGGTCTTCGTGTCCCACACTGCTGGACCCCCGCCGACGCTTGCCGAAGTCCGGCAATACCTGATCTCAACCGAGGACGCCTGAGGGCCCGGCCACAAGGGGGCGAACGGTACCGCAACGTTCAACAGGCCTCCCCCGAGAGCCCTCTGGGCAAATGGCGCCATCCTACAGACAGCGGGGCGAGGCGATTACCCACGGAGCGCAACTGATTTTCCGGTACCTCGTCGACCACCCGCTCGACTACAGGAAGGAGATCCGGCACGGCCTGCGCATGCCCAACGGGACCTTCCAGTACCACCTCCAGATCCTGCAGGACTGCCGCCTCGTCCGCCCCGTCCGGTATGCCGGGCGCACGTATTACCGCATCCTGGTGCGCGGCGCGCCGCGGGTGGCGACGCTCCTCCGGGAGCTCGGGTGGGACGAGGTCGGCGTAGGGGGCCCGCTCGTCGACGTGGGCGAGAAGGTCGACCGCATCCACCTTGCGGCGGACCGAGCCATCATTGCGCGGGCCTCGCGCGAGAGCGCCGCCTTGGCAGGCGGTGTGCGCGAACACTACCTGGCGCTCAAGACCCTGCTCGTCCTCTAGTCTTCGGTGGGGGGCTTGGCGCGCCGCCGGCGCAGCATTACGAAAGCCGCGAGTGCCACGGCTGCAAGGACGACCGCCAGGACTAGCGGGACCGCGTCGAAGGCGCCTCCGGTGGGTGTCGTCCCACCCGGCGGTGGGGGGTCGTCGATCGTGTCCGGTTCCACGACGGTGATCGTCCCGGCGCCCGCGACGCTGGTCTTCACGCCATCAGTGACCTCGAAGCGCACTTGGCGTGCTCCTGCCTCGAGCCCTTCCACTGGGATCTCATGGACCCCTGCCGCCGACGCCGGGAACGTGCGCCAAGCGACCCCGTCGATGTAGACCACAAACGTGACGAGGTCGGGGAAGGGAGTTTCGATTGCATAGTCGACCATCAACGTGCCATTCACCAACTCGAACGAAAAGGCAGTCGCTTCAGGCGCCGGGTGGACGACCGTCACGGTGGACTCGAGTTTCGTCTGGTTCCCTTCTACGTCCGCCACCGTGAGGGTGACGCGGTACTCGCCTTCGAACCCGTAGATGTGCGTGAGCGTAAACTCTGAATGCTGGCCGGCGAGCGCGACATCAGACTTTGCCCCGTCGCCAAAATCGACGGCGTAGGAGAACAGGTCGCTGTCGGGTTCGTCCACCTGCACCTGTACCGAGATCCCCTCGCCCTCAACGATCGTCTCCCCTGCGGTGAGCGACCAGCTGACCGCCGGTGGCCGGTCAAGGACGAGCAGGGTGACCCGCACCCGCGAGGTGGCCCCCCAGTCATCCGTGACGGTCACCCAGAGGCCCGCAACGCCCGGCGCTGTGAACGCGTGGGCCGCGGTGGGCTCCTGCCCGGATACCTCCGGCGCGCCGTCGAACTCGAAGGCGTAGTGGACGACACTCCCATCGGGGTCGTACGAGCCGCTCGCGTCGACCGCAAAGGGCTCGCCTGTGCGTGCCTCCGTGACGTTGGGTGTCGCAACCGCCTCCGGCGGCCGGTTCCCGACGTCCACGACCACAGACGCATTGGACTGCGCTCCCTCGTCGTCGGTTACCGTGAGGTTGAAGGTGAAGAGGCCCGGACGGGTGAAGACGAACTCGAAGGCCGGCCCGGTCCATGTGCCAAGCGGCCCGGCCTCCCACGCGTACGAAACGATCGAGCCGTCCATGTCGCCGGACGACGCGGCGCTGAACGAGACGGGCTCGAGGGAGATCGGCGCGGACGCGTTGACGGACGCTGCCGCTTGGGGCGCCCTGTTCAACACCGTGAGCGAGATGTTCCCGGCCACAGGGGAGACGAGGCCCGTCACGTCGACACCGAACACCTGGAAGGTATGTGCGCCTGACCGGTTGTATGAAAGTTCGACGCTAGTCTCCCCCGAGAGCGCGTCCAATACCTGCCACGGCCCGCCGTCTTGGCTCCACGTGTACTGCGCGATCGGCCGGTCGGCGCGTGTCGCATTGAGGTGGAGTGTCGCGACCTCGAACGTCTGAACCACATTCAGATCGAGCCACCCGGTCACCGCCGGGTGGCGCCGCACCACTACGAGGTATGTCGCGTTGTTGTTGTTCTCGTCCCACTCGCGGATTGTGTCGTCGGGGTCGAGCGTCAGTTGGAGGGCCTGCGAATCCCAAAACTCGGGTGGCACCCCGGACAGGTTAATGGAGAGCGGGAACACCGAAACGCTGTTTGCCGCCGCGGCCAGCGCAAACGACTGGACCGCGCCCCCGGGAAGGGCGACCCGTAGGTCGACGTCGCGCGCGAGGGCCGCTGTGTTGTCCACGGCCACCGTGAGGTCGATCGAATCGAATTGCTCGACGGCAGGGGGCACGACCGTCAGCGACCCGTTGAGCGCGAGGTCGCCAATGTCCGCGTAGGGGGCCATCTTGGGGTCCCCGATGACGATTTGCCTCCATCCGACGACGTGCGAGGCGGCCCAGAACGACTCCGCCAGGTTGTACCCGCGCGTGTAGCGCGCAAAGAGGATGTGGCCGTCGGCGATCGCGCTGATGTAGGGCTCGTTCGTGTAGCCCTTGACGCCGCTTACGCCTTCGTCGATCCAATCTGCGATCAGGGACTGGCCGTAGCTGGGGGGCCACGTAAAGGTGCGTCCCCCGGTGGAGACGAAGGTCTCCGCGATGGAGCCATTGACCCACTGGTTTAGCGGCACCGAGTGCACGGTGACCAGGTGGTCGCAGCAGTCATTCGAACCCCAGGACGCGTAGCCCATCACGTTGCTCCGGTTCGTCACGTAGGTCCGAGTCGCATCGAGGTAGGTGGCTTCCCCGCGGGCGGTGAGCGTATCGTTTGCCCAAACGAGGGCCGAGTTCGCATACTGGTAGCTCCCCCAGGCGGCGGCCCCCGAATTGTTCGCGTACCCACGCGACCAGTCGGTGTCCAGGACGTATTCACCCCGGTTGCCGAGCGAACTGGACGCCCGGTCGATCAGGTCCCGGGCCGTGGACTCGTTGTAGGCGTAGATCCCCGTCACGAGACGAAGGCCGTACTCGGCAAACGAGAAGCGTTCGGTCATGTTGAAGTACGGGTTCGCGTAGAGGCCCGCCCTCCCGATATACCCCTCATAGGCCCCGTCGAGCAGCATCAGCGCATCCTGGAATGAGGTGGGTCCGTTGGGACCCGTCCACGAGACGCGGATGGGAAGCCCCTTGAAGGTCACGATGTAGTTGATCTGGGAACCGAGCGACCGGTTGGCCGTCTCGTTCTTGAACCAGGCCGCGAACACGTTCCACCGGGCCTCGCTGATCGTCTCCCCGACGGGCAAGTCGGCAAAAAGGACATTCTCGTCGGGCACCCCGCGCTCCGCCTGGAAATAGAAGGTCAGGTTCCGCGACATCACCGAGTTGTTGTTCCCGAGGAGGATGGTGTCCGAGTAGTCGAAGGGCGCATGGAGCGAAAACACCTGGACAGGCAGCTCTGCGGCGAGGGGGGAGGGCCCGTTTGGCCCTCCTCCTCCGGTCAGCGAGCCGGCCACCGGGACGGCAGCCAAAACGACGGGGAGCGCAAGGAGGAAGACGACCCCCAGTGCCGCCCCGGAACGCGCCTGCATTCAAACTCCGCCCCCCGAGCCCTGGCCGTGTTCTTGACCGTTGCGCCTCGGTTCCAGGGGACCGTGCCATGCGCGCGAGGCCATTTATGCGGCCGTGTGCCTCCCCACCTGAGCCCCATGGCCGAAGTGTTCGTCACTGGGGTGACCGGCTTCCTCGGCCGGCACCTCTGCGCGACGCTCCTCGAATGGGGGGCAAACGTGACGGCCCTTGTCCGCAAGCCCCCGCGCGGCCGCGTGGCTCCCTTGCCCGACGGTGTAGAAATACGGGTCGGCGACCTGAAGTCGGTTGGCACTCGCACGATTCCTCCCGACACGGACATGGTGTTCCACCTTGGGGCCCGAACCTCGGCCCGCGGGAGCATTGCCGACCCGGTCCGTGCTTTCGATATCAACGCGCGCTCGACGGCGAGGCTGCTCGAGGAGGTCAGGCGCCGGGAGCTGAAGCTCTCACGCTTCGTCCTTGCCAGCAGCTCGCTCGTGTACGCCCTCTCGCCCGGCCGTCGCGTTAGTGAACAGTCGGCCGTCCAGCCCGCCTCACCCTACGGTGCCTCCAAGGCGGCCGCCGAGACGCACGCCTTCGCGTACGACGCGCTCTACGACATCCCCGTCACCGCGGTGCGCGTCTTCAACGCCTACGGCCCCCATCAGTCCCCGGGCTTCGTCGTGCAGTCCATGCTTTCCCAGTGCCTTGCGTCAGGGAACCTCCGCTTGGGGAACCTCTGGCCCATTCGCGACTTCGTCTACGCGACGGACGTGGTGGACCTGTTCTGGAAGGCCGGGACCTCGCCGAGGGGTCGGGGGGAGGTGTTCAACGCCGGCACCGGCCGGGGGACCTCCATCAAGGAACTTGCAGCCGCCTGCCAGAAACTGACGGGTTTTACGGGCCGAGCCAAGGTGGAACCGGGCAGGAGCCACGCGCAGGAGACGAGCTTCCTCGTGGCGGATGTGTCGAAGGCCAAACGCCTCCTAGGGTGGAGCGCCACGACCAAACTTAGCGCGGGCCTAAAACAGACGGCCGACTGGATGGCCCGGCCTGTCGCGTGAGGGATTCTATCTTCACCCCACGCCACACCACCCATGTGGACACATTCCCTATGAGTGTCGGTGGGGGGGGTCGGTGAAAGTAGGTCCCTTGCGGAGGGCTGCGGCGAGCGCTCACCGCGCCTCGATCAGCTTGGACGGCCGGCGCTCGACTTCCGCCATGCCCTCCCGCCAATAGACGGTGTGGAGGTTCCGCTGGGAGGCCGAGGCGGCCGCGCGCCCCTTGGGGTCCACAACGAGCACTTGGAGGATCCCCTTGGGGTCGACACGTAGCGCGTCCCGGATGACCGCGTCGGCGGCCTGGCGGGGCGAGCGCCCGGCCGCCAATCGGTCGACCGCCTGCCTGGCCGCCGTTATGCGGACGGCAAGTTCCCCTTGACCCACGCAGGCCGCCGCCCCGTAGCGTGCGTCGGCGTAGTTGCCGGCACCGATGACCGGCGTGTCGCCGACCCGTCCGGGCAGCTTCAGCGCAAGCCCCGAGGTGGATATCCCGCAACAGAGCTCGCGGTCCTTGTCCCGCGCGATCACATCGACGGTCCCGTGCCATACAGCCGCGATACGGTCGTACCACTCCTTGACGTTAAACTCCCGCATCTGACGCTTGAGGTAGGGCGCGTAGCGCCACGC
Source organism: uncultured Thermoplasmata archaeon (assembly GCA_965541515.1). Taxonomy (GTDB): domain Archaea; phylum Thermoplasmatota; class DTKX01; order DTKX01; family DATEUP01; genus DATEUP01. The sequence continues at coordinate 8,557 of CBEUCC010000011.1, read as the reverse complement.
CAGGACGCTCATGTCCTCCGGAACGTGCTCGAGTCCCTCCAGGAGCTCGCGGCCCGCCATGATGTTCTCGTATCGCCGGCGACCCTCCTGGGACTGCAAGCTCCCGGTTTCCAGCCCCACGGCACGGGCGAACCGGTCGGCGCCCTCGCCGACGAGGAACACATGGGGGGAATCCTCCATGACCTTGCGCGCCAGGGTGATTGGGTTCCTGACGGTTCGCACGGCCCCAACGGCGCCGGCCCTCCGTGTGGATCCGACCATGATTGACGCGTCCAACTCGACGTCTCCGAGCAGGTTTGGCAGGCCGTCGAAGCCGACCGTCCAGTCGTTCGGGTCGTCCTCTGAGATCCGGATCGCCGCCTCAACCGCGTCTACCGCGCCGCCGCCTTCCTCGAGAATCCGGCGGCCCTCGGCGAGCCCCTTTTCGGCATTCCGGGTGCCTGTGATGAATGGAGTCGCCATCTGCCGGCGCATCGCGCGAGGGGTGAATAAGGATCGGGGCGCCGCGACCCACAAAGTGATATGGCGCACCTCCACGATGGACGCCCGTGAGATCCGTAGGGGCGGGGCTGCCGCTGGGGTCGCGTACGCTCCTAATGGGCGTCGTGAATGTGGCGCCCGATTCGTTTTCGGACGGCGGCGACTTCGCTACGGCCACAGGCGCCGCCGACCAAACGCGGCTGATGGCAAGACAAGGAGCGGACCTCATCGACATCGGTGGCGAGAGCACCCGGCCTGGCTCGGCCGGCGTCCGCCTCGAGGATGAACTGCGGCGCGTCCTGCCGGTGGTGGATGCGCTCGGCCCCCGGTTCCCCGTGCCGCTTTCCGTCGACACCTCGAAAGCGGGCGTCGCGCGTGCGTGCCTGGAGCGCGGGTTCACCGTTGTGAATGACGTAACCGCGGGCCGCAACGACCCGGACATCCTCTCGGTCGTGCGCGAATTTGGCGCCTTCGTGGTCCTGATGCACATGCAGGGGACGCCACGCACGATGCAGGAGGCGCCCGCGTACTCGGACGTCGTCGAGGAGGTCGCGGCGTTCCTCCGGGAGCGGGCGGCTGCAGCCGAGGCCGCGGGCATCGCCCGTGGCCGGATCCTCATCGACCCGGGGATCGGGTTTGGCAAGACCCTCGACCACAACCTCCAACTCATGCGCGGGGTCCCGCGCTTGAAGGCCTTGGGGTACCCGGTGGTGGTGGGCGCCTCGCGCAAGTCCTTCTTCAAGGGGCTCCTCGGCTTGGACGACCCCAAGGACCGTGACCGGGCGACGGCAGACGTGTCGGCCGTCCTCGCGTACTTGGGAGCAGATGTCCTGCGCGTACACGCGGTGCCCGGAAACCTCGAGGGCGCGCGCATCGGCGACGCGCTACGTGAAGGAAAGGAACCCGTCACCACCACGGCTTGAGCGCCGTGCGGTCCGGGTCGGCCATCTGTGCGCGCAAGAGGTCGAGTGACTGCGCGATTGTCCAGGGCGCCATTTCCAGCATCTTGCGCGAACGCTCCATCGACAGGCAAGGACGCATCGGGCGTCGCGCGGGCTGCTTCAGCTGGGCCGTAGGGATTGGGCTGATGAGTGCCTCCTGGAGGCCGAACCTCCGCGCGATGCGCCGCGCGAACTCATCGCGCGCGATGCACTCGTCCGGGGCCATGTGGACCACCCCGGCCAGCTCGCGGTCGATGGCGCGGTCGAGCATCTCCGCGATGTTCTCGGACAGCGTGGGTGTATTCCACTGGTCGCTCACAATCCGGACCGGCTTGCCGTCGGACAACTCGCCGACCAGCCAGGTCGCGAAGTTGCGTTTCTGGTGGCCGAAGTCCTTCCCATAGATCACGGTCGAACGCGCGATGAGGCATCCGGGCACGCCCTCGACTGCCTCCTCGGCCTGCGCCTTCGTGCGTGAATAGACGCACAGCGGCCCCCGCGGGGCGTCGACCTCGTAGGGGGGGCTCGCCCCGTCGAAGACGTAGTCCGATGACATGAGTACCAATCGTGTTCCCTGCCGGCGCGCCCACGCGGCCAGCTCCTGTACCGGCGCGACGTTGATGGAAGCCGATCGTTCCGGCTCCGATTCGCACCTGTCCACATTCGTCTCTGCCGCGCAGTGGACGACGACCTCGGGCGCGACCTCGTCGAGCAAGCTGCGAAGGGCCGGCAGTTCGGAGACATCCAGCCGGTGGAGGCGGTCCTGCGGGTGGCCGAGGAAGGATGGCGCGTGTTGGTGAAAGGTACCGTGCACGTCGTGGCGGGCCCGTAGCCTGACAGCCGCCCTGGACCCGACGAGGCCGCTCGCCCCGGTCACGAGCACTCGCACCACGTACGATGGCCCCCGCCCCGGCCAGTATCAGGCGACCTGGTCGAGGATCTTCTTGATCGACTCGTCGCCCGTGGTGATCCACTTCTCGACCGCTTCGACCTCCGCCTGGAGGACCGGGTCGTCACCCACCGACCGCTTGATCCACTGGTCGAAGAGCGCGACGACCTTCTGTTGGTCCTCGGTGGGCTTCCCGGCGGAAACCGCGGCGGCCCACATCCTGATCCAGTAGACCTCCTTGGCCGTGAGCCTGTACGACCCGTAGGGGTTCCGCTCGATGGCGACGATGTTTTGCTCCCTCCAGAACTTCAACCGGTCAAACAGGTAGCCTACACCGAACACGCCAACGAAGATGAGGATCATGGTGATGAGAAGGCCCGGCAATTCCTGGTCCATGGGAAAACCGTAGTTGCTGAGAGCGGCCTTGAGGTAGTCGCGGTACAAGCTCGCCGCCGTGAGCGTACCTAGCAACGTAATCGAAATCATCGCGCCCGACTGTTGCGCGCGCCAGAGGTAGATCATCGCTCGCTTGCGCACAAACCTGACTACACCGCCTGCCACGAATCTCCCCCCTCAAGCGACCTTTCCGTACTGTTTCTCGTAGTAGGCACGGAACTCGCCGGACTTCAGCGGCCCCCACCAGTCCGGGTGCTCCCGGTACCACGCGATCGTCTCGCGCAGCGCCTCGTCAAACGTCCGCGCAGGCGCCCAACCGATCTCATTTCGGACTTTTGCCGTGTCCACGGCGTGCCGCGCGACATGTCCCTTCCTGTCATCCACATGCTGGATCAGCGACTTCGGTTTGTCGAGTTTTTCGAGGACGACGTCGGCGATGTCGAGCGGCGAGCGCTCGACACCCGACCCGATGTTGTAGACCTCCCCCGGCTTTCCCAGGTCGAGGATCATGTCGAGGGCGTTTGCATGGTCGTCCACATGGATCCAGTCACGGGTGTTCTTGCCGTGCCCGTATACGGGCAGCGGCTTGTCCTCGATCGCATTGGTCACGAAGAGGGGGATGAGCTTCTCCGGGTATTGCCGCGGTCCGTAGTTGTTCGAGCAGCGCGTGATGACCACGTCGAGCCCATGGGTCACAAAGTACGACCAGGCCAGGCGGTCACCTCCCGCCTTCGAGGCCGCGTACGGGGACTTGGGGTACAGCGGGTCCGCCTCGAGCGAGGGCCGACCGGGCGCCTCCCCGTACACCTCGTCCGTCGAGACCTGGATGAAGCGGGCCTTCGCGTCGTGTTTGCGGATGGCCTCCAGCAGCACGCCGGTCCCGTAAACGTCGGTTCGCGCAAACTCCAGCCCGTAGTGGATAGAACGGTCGACATGCGTTTCCGCGGCAAAGTTGATGACGGCGTCGGCTTGCTCGATGATTGGGTCGACTACCTCCGGATCGCAGATATCGCCCTTCACGAATGTGACCTGACCGGAGTCCACCAGTTCACGGAGGTTCTCGGGGTTGCCGGCGTAGGTGAGCTTGTCGAGGACGGTGATCTTCCGCCTCTTCATCCGGCGCACGAACCGGACGAAGTTGGAGCCGATGAAGCCCATCCCGCCTGTGACTAGCAGCACGACGTCTGACACCGATTGCCTCCGCGCGCAGGACAAAGGGGCCTCCACTTGAAGCTTTTGGGCTGGTCAAGCGGCCAGGGCGGCCCGCACGACCGTACCAGAGGCGGCCTCAACGGCTGCGTGTTTTCCAACTGTAGGGGATGGAGGCGTCGTCTGCGGGCTTTCGGTATTCGTCCGGCTGATCGTAGTTGTAGCGCTCGGTCGGGTAGTTCACGATCATCGTCCGCTCTGCGCCGACGGCCGTGAAACCATGCCACACATAGGGCGGGATCTTGATGAGCATCGGGGACCGCTCACCCGACACGAACTCATTGACGGTGCCGCGTGTCGGCGAGTCCTGCCGGTCGTCGAAGAGCACGACTTTGGACATTCCAACGAGCGTTACGAAGTGGTCCGTCTGGATCTTGTGGTAATGCCACGCCTTGGCCACACCCGGGTAGCAGACAGTGACATACGACTGTCCGAACTTCTCGAATTCGGGCCAGTCGGACCGTAGCATCTCCATGAGCCAGCCCCGGTCGTCGTGGATCGGGCGCAAGTTCTTTGTCACGCACCCCTCGATGAGTTTGCCCACCACCGCTTTGGTCTCCCGTGGTGCGGCCCCAGGGTCAGCGCGCTAATCAACTCTTCGCGCGCAGGCAAGGCGCAGCGGGCCTCCCCGGACGATATTCGCTGGGGGGAACCTTCATTGCCCCTTCGCAGCAGTCTCCGACGTAAGGTTGGCCATCGTCCCAAGCCTGCGACTTGAGGTGAGTGCCTGAGCGACGCCGTCCTAGTTGTTGGCGGCTCGGGGTTGCTGGGGGCGAGGGTGTCGGCTGCCGCGCGCGACCGGTGGCGGACGTTCGCCACCTACCGCAGCAATCGGTTCGACCTCCAGGGTGTCGAGGAACTCTCGCTCGATGTCACCGACTACCAGCAGGTGCACGCGATCATCAAGGCGCTCCGGCCGCGCGCGATCTTCTACTGCAGCGGGATGGCCGACCCCGAAGCCTGCGAGGCGAACCGCGAGGCGGCCTTTGCCGTGAACGCGGTTGGCGTGCGGAACGTCGCCAAGTCGCTCGGTGAATCGGGGAAGATGGTGCTCGTCTCGTCGTCATTCATCTTCGATGGCACGAAGGACGGCCCCTATACGGAAGAGGACAAGCCGGCGCCCCTCTCGACCTACGGGGAGACCATGCTCGCGGGCGAGCAGGCGGTGCAGGAGTACTGCTCGGACCACATTATCGCGAGGATGTGTATGCTCTGGGGCCTGGACTTGGTGGCCGGCCGGCCCAATGTGGTCACCCGCACGCTGGAGGAGATGCTCGCATCACGCAAGGTCCAGCTCTTTGAGGACCAGAAGGTCTCGCCGACCTATGTCAACCAAGCTTCGGAGGTCCTCCTCGAGCTTGTCTCCCTGGACGCCAAGGGCACGTTCAATGTCGCGTCACGGGCGTGCCTCACACCCCTGGAGATGGGGAGGATGGTCGCAGAGTCCTTCGAGTGCGACCACCACCTGGCCGAGCCCGTGAAGATGGCGGACGCCGGGGGCCGGGCAAAGCAGCCAGCAAACGCCTGCCTAGACATCTCGAAGGTGGAGGAGGCCGTTGACCGCCCGCTCTTCACATTCGAGGAATCGATGGTCTTCTTCCGTAGCGAGGTCCAGAACTACCAATTCAACTGGGGACGGCCGCGGAAAGCTGGCTGACTCGCGGCACGCGGGGAAAGCCATCAAATAGCGTGGCCTCCGGTTTGCGTTACTCTCCCCGAAAAGGGTGGTGGATCTTATGAAAGGCGTCGTTCTGGCAGGCGGCTCGGGGACGCGGTTGCGCCCGCTATCGTACACCGGACCGAAGCAGCTCATCCCGATCGCGAACAAGCCGAACATCCTGTACTGCCTGGAGGACCTGCGGGCCGCCGGGGTCGTGGATGTGGCGATCATCCTGGGGAACAACAACCCCGAAAAGGTGCGGGAGGCGCTTGGCGACGGCTCCACGTGGGGGCTCAACATTACGTATGTGCACCAAGGCGACCCGAAGGGGATTGCCCACGCGGTCCTCTGCGCGCGCGACTTCGTGGGTGACGACCCATTCGTCGTGTACCTTGGCGACAACCTCCTGAAGGGTGGAATCAAGGGGATGGTGGGGGAGTTCGATGAGCGTGGCGCCGATGCGGCGATCGCGCTGTGCAAGGTGAAGAACCCGTCGGCGTTTGGGGTGGCCGTCCTCAACGAGACGGGGCAGGTCGTCCGTTGCGTCGAGAAACCCAAGGAGCCGATCTCGGACCTCGCTGTCATCGGGATCTACCTCTTCCGCCCGGGGGTGTTCCCCATCATCGAGAACCTGAAGCCCTCCGCGCGCGGGGAGCTCGAGATCACGGACACCATCACGGCCGTCATCGAAGGGGGCGGCCAGGTCCTCTCCTGGCAGGTGGAGGGCTGGTGGAAGGACACCGGCAAGCCGCAGGACCTCCTCGAGGCGAACCACCTCGTGCTCGACGACCTCGCGGGCAAGATCGAGGGGACGGTCGAGGACGGCGCGCAGGTCACGGGCCGGATCGCCCTGGGCCCGGGCAGCGTGATCGAGAAGGGGTGTCGCGTGCGCGGGCCCGTCCTTGTCGGGGCCAACTGCCACATCGGGCCAAACGCCTATGTGGGCCCCTACACATCGATCGGGGACGGCTCAGTGGTTGCCGACAGTGAAGTGGAGGCTTCCATGATTATGGAGCACGTCACCGTGCGCTGTCGGCGGAAGCTCGTGGATTCGATCATCGGCCCGCACTCGCAGGTGCTGTCCTCCGAGGGGCTGGCGCCGGAGGGCGTGCGGGTTGTGCTCGGAGACTACACGACGGTAAGGGTCTAGGGGGCAGGCGATGGCGCGCGGCCCGCAACGCTCGAGGCGCGGGGTGGACCTCGACCGGCCGCAGGACTTCGCGCGCGTCGACCGCGCGGACATGCTCGGGCGCGTGGAGCGGTTCGCCGACGACCTCGAGGGCGCGCTTGGAGCCTGCAAGCGCCAGGCGCGCGGGTTCCGGAGGGGCGGTCGTTACGTCTCGTCAGTCGTCGTCGCAGGGATGGGTGGCTCCGCGATCGCGGCGATGATCGCGGGCGGCGCGCTTCGCGGCGTGCTCCCCGTCCCCTTTGAGGTCGTGCAGGCCTACAAGCTGCCCGCCTACGCTAGGCGCGAGACGCTCGTGGTGGTCTCGTCGTACTCGGGCGGCACGGAGGAGACTCTCTCAATGTTCGATGACGCCCTCGAACGCGGGTGCCGCATCGTGGGCACGACCTCGGGCGGCGCCCTCAAGGAACGGCTCGTGGAGGAGGGGCTCCCTTGCTTCGACCTGCCCGCCGGGAGCCCGCCGCGCGCGGCGTTGCCCCACTTGATTGCCCCCGTCCTCGAGACCCTGGAACGCACCGAGCTTGCGATAACGCGCGCCCCGGCCCAGGAGGCCGTAGAGGTCTGTCGGAAGGTATCGACCGAATGCGCGCGCGGGCGCCGTGAGCGGACAAACCCCGCGAAACGAGCAGCACGCGCGATGGCCAAGGGGATTCCCGCCATCTACGGGTCGGGCGTCCTGCGCGCGGCGGCGATGCGATGGCGGACGCAACTCAACGAGAATGCGAAGGTCCTTGCACGCGAGGACTTCCTGCCTGATTCGAACCACAACGACATCAATGCCTGGGGCTTCGACAGGCGTGCCAAGGACGCCGCCCTCGTCCTGCTCCGGGATCCCAAGGGGAACCGGCGGATATCGCAACGGACGGACATGACGCGCAAGTATGCCGTGGCCGGCGGGGCAGCGGCCGTCGTAGAGGTCCGTGCGAGGGGGGAGGGGACCATCGCGCGCGCGTTGTCTGCGACTCTCGTGGGCGACTTCGCGTCCGTGTACCTGGCGATGGTACGCGGGGTTGACCCGACGCCCGTGGCCGTGATCCAAGAGTTGAAGCGCGCACTTGGCAAGCGCCGTTGACACCTCAGTCGGACTCGTTATCCCGGCGGAGGCTACCGCGCGTGTACTCCGCATTGGTCGTCCCGCTGACCTTCTTCTTCAACGGAACGTCCGCGTCGAACCGCCCGATCGGCCCCACCTCGAGCCGCCGCGCGGCGGCCTTGGCGGCGGGGCGCCACGTAGCCGCGGCGATCGCCCTGTCCCAGTCGACCCGGGGCTCTGGGTTAGCCTTCGCTGCCGGCCGCGCTGCACCCGGCGCCGCTTTCCCCGCCGCAGCGGTCTTGGCCGCGGCCCTGGCTGCGGCGATCTTCGCCGCCCTATCGTCTCCTGCCGCAGCGGGCTTGGCGGGCGCCGGGCGAGCGGCAGCTGCGGCTGGGGCCGCCTGCAGGGACACAAGGCGCTCCCTGCGCTTGGCCTTGTACGCCGATACGAGGATGACCCGCGCATCCCACTGCGTGATCGGTGTGCCGTCGATGGCGGCAGGCTGGGGCGCAATCTCCGCGTCCGCAATCTCGGGGGGCGAGTCCGTCGGCATCGAGGAGGCAAAGGAATCCGCCACACGAATCGGCTCCGGCACGCGGTGCCCCGGCTTCGTGACGGCTTCGAGGATCTCCGAGGCCTCCTTCGGGTGGACGCCCACGACACACCCGTGAAGGGTGAAACGCCCCACCCGGAGCGATGTGATCCGGTTGCGCTCGAACACCTTGAACCGCTCCGGCCAGTCATCGAAGTTGTGCTCGAGGGC
>CBEUCC010000010.1:0-38140 GCA_965541515.1 uncultured Thermoplasmata archaeon | reverse complement strand
GCTATGCGTTCTTTGGGGGCGACGATCCGGCCGACGACCAACTGTTCAGCTACTACTTCTTCGACGACATGGAAGACGGTACATCGAAGTGGGATGAGATGGACGCGGATACGATTACGACATCGCCTTGGTCCCTGAGCACGACCCACTTCTACGGCGCCGGCACTGCCGGGAGCTCGTGGCAGGACAGCGCGGGCTCGTACTCGAACAGTGTGGACTTCTCAATCCGCACGCACGAGCCGATCAGCCTCTCGGGGGCGAGCGACCCCGCCTTGGTTTTCGTGTACCATGCTGCCGTCGAGGGGGGGGGGTAAACTACGATGGCTTCCGCGTCGAGTACTCGACTAACAACGGGTCCAGTTGGAGCCACCTCGATTCATCGAATGCCGAGGGAAATTATGACACGACCGTGTTCGACGGCCCCGGGCCCCCAACCCAGAAATCCGTGCTCCGAGGGGAATACGCCTTCACCTACAACCGCCCGGATTGGAGGAGGGTGGACTTCAACCTCTCATCGCTCACAGGCCAGACTAATCTGGCCTTCCGATTCCGGTTCGCGTCTGACGTCGCGGTGACGGAGGACGGGATCTACATTGACAATGTGGAAATCCGAGAGCGGAATCCGTCGAGCTCGAGCCTGACCATCTACGGCGCCGGGTACGGCGACCAGTTCGGCTACAGTGTCGCTGCGATGGAATCGGCGACCGGTTCAACAACGGTATCCGACCTTGCCGTTGGCGCCCCCTACGCGGACGCGGGGTTTGCGACCGACGCGGGCGCGGCGTACGTGTTTAGCGGATCGACAACGCTTGGCGGCTACACGACCGCCGCGTCGGCGGACGCCACCTCGGAGGGCGCTAACGCAAACGCCGGCAACGGGTGGTCGGTCCAGAGCCTAACCGATTTCAACGACTCGTCGGCGGTCTATCTCTTCTCGGGGGCACCGTTGACGGGGGGCAACCAGGGTGGTGGGGCCCTCGGAAACGTCACGGAGGCCATCCCGGAACTGTCCGATGTCGTTATGGTTGTTGGAATCACCGGTGTGTTGGTGGTGGCAACCTCCGCGCGCCGCCACCGGGGAAAGCAGGCAGACGAGCCCTAGGCCCGGACCTTGCCGCCCGCCACGTCCTTCACGAACGCCCGAACCAGTTTGAGTTCCGCGTCCATGTCCCGCAGGTCGAGCATGAGGCTCCACGAGTGCAAGTACCGCACCGACAACGAAACGATCGCCGTCGGCACCCCCGCGCGCGACCGGTGGATTGGCCCCGCGTCCGTCCCGCCCACGAGCGGCTTCTTGACCTGGTAGGGGACCTTCGTGCGCTCGGCCATTTTGATCAGGTGCCGGACGAGCCGCTGCGGCACGATCGTCGTGTGGTCCGCGGCCGTGATAACCGGGCCCTTCCCCATTGCGGACGGCTGCTTGTGTTCGGGGACGCTCGGGAAGTCGCCCGCCGCCGTGCCCTCCAGGACGAGCGCGATGTCCGGCTCGAGTTCGAAGGCCGCAGGCCCCGCGCCGCGCGTACCGACCTCCTCCTGCACTGTGAAGACCAAGTTGACGTTGACCCCCGAGAGCGTCTCGGCCAGCGCCGCCATGACCGTGCACCCCGCGCGGTCGTCGAAGGCCTTCCCCGAGACGATGTTCTTCGAAAGTTGGGCGAATGCAGTGGAAGGCACCATCGGCGACCCGATCCGGATTCCCTTGGCGGCCATCTCACGCTTGGAAAGGCCCGTGTCCACCGTCAGCTCGTCGACAGGGATCACCTTCTTGCGCTCGCTGGCCGACGTGATGTGCGGCGGCTTGATGCCAATCGTCCCTAGCGCCCGCCGCTTGTCCCCCAGGACGCTGACCTGCCCGCCCGGCAAAATCCGCGGGTCCCAGCCGCCTAGCGTCGTGAACGAGAGGAAGCCGCCGTCATGCAGGTGCGTCACAATGAACGCCACCTCGTCCATGTGCGCCGCGATCATGACGCGCGGCCCCTTGCCCTCGAAAGACGCGATCAGGTTGCCCAACCGGTCGGTCCGCACGCTGTCGGCGTGGGGCTTCACGGCTTTCGTGAGCCGCGCACGCACCTCGTCCTCGAAGCCGGGGGGGCCGGGCAGTTCCGAAAGCTCGCGTAGAAGCTGGAGTCTGTCAAGCGCCATGTTGTGCCTCCGCGCAACGGCCTGGCGCGGATAAAGATTGGCGGGCTCACCCCAGCCCTCAAAAGGGCTTCCTCCGATGCGTGCGTGTGGCCGTCAAGTCCGAGAGTACCCGATACCGCGACGCTCGGGCCTCCGACATGCGCGCGTGCGCCTCGGTTTTCCATGATTCCCTCGAAGACCTCTCCCGCCGGATGGGGACCGAGGTCCACAAGCGCGACCCCGAGGTCATAGCGCGGCGGCTCGGTTACCTGCGCAGCACGGACCCCAAGGGTTTCCAGGTGGCGGCCAGGGGAAAACGCGTGGTCGCGTTCGCCTCAACCATCCTGCGCGAGGACGTGCACTACCTCTCCATGTTCTGGGCGCGCCCGTCCGTCCAGGGGAAGGGGGTCGGACGAACGCTGCTCAACCGCGCGTTCAACCGGCCCGACCCCCCCGCGACCGCCGTACGCTGCGTCATGGCGTCGCTCGACGAGCGCGCCCAGTCCCTCTACCTCAAGGCGGGGATGGTCCCGCGGGGTCTAGTCTACGGGATGGCCCGCGACGGCACACCCCCCAAGCTCGCGCCCCCCGAGCTTCCCGTTGAACTCAGCCAGATCGGGGAGCCCGGCGAGGTGACGAAGTCCGCGATTGCACTTGCGGCCGCCGTGGACCGCAAGGTGCGGGGCTGCCGCCGCGACACCGACATTGCGTTCACGCTCAACCAGGAAGGAGCACGATTCTTCGAGGCGCGCGACGACGGCGACGCTGTGGGCTACGTCATACTGACGCCCGATGGGATGGTTGGACCCGGGGGCGTAATCGAACCGCGCTTCACTGAGGGACTAGCGTGGGCCGGCCTCCAGGCGCAGCGCGCGCTCGGCCCCAAACGCACGGCGCTCCAGGTGGTCGGCGACAACGACGGGGCCATGCGGTCAGCATTTGCCGCCGGCCTGCGGATCACGTTCCCCGCCGTCTGGATGACCCAGCGGGAGTTCGGCCGTTTCGACCGCTACTTCGCGACGGCGGGCGACATTTTCTGACGCCGTCCTGTTATGGGACACGCACCGTCTGCGACCGGCCGCCGCAACTGCCAAACCGACATATAGGGTGGCCACCGCTTTCGCGCCGGGATGCCGCATGTATTACTCGACTGGAGCGAGCCGAACACATAGCATGGACTTGCGGAGGATTGTTGAGGACGTCGAGGAGCGCAGGCGCGACGAGCTTGCCCTCGTCGGCCCCACCGATCCGAAGCCACGGCCCTCGTCGGGCCCTGGCGCGGCCGGCTCGCTGCTGCTGGCTGTGCGAGAACGGATGCTGGCCGAAGATCCCGAAGCGGACGTGGCTGGCATCGACAACGTCCTCGAGCCGGACCGCGTGGAACCCTTCTTGCCCGCGCCGGGGGCAAAGCGCGCGGGGCGGAAGCGTCACGGACACCACGCCGGGCGCGCCAAGAGCCACGCCCCGGAGCCAAGCGCGGAGGCCGACATCTTCCTAGACAGCTACCTGGAGATGTCCGTGGTTTTCGAAGAGCGGTTCGGGATCCAGGGGTGGGCCGACTTCGTGGCGAAAAAGACGGCACACCCTGCCGGCCCTACGGCCGTCGCCAAGCCCCGGACGGGCACCAAGGCCGAGGCGCACACCAAGCTCAAGAGCACGTCGAAGCGCAAGCCCAGGGCAGGCACCAAGCCCAAGAGCACGTCGAAGCGCAAGCCCAGGGCAGGCACCAAGCCCAAGAGCACCTCGAAGCGCAAGCCCGACCCGAAGACCACCCACCGCCGGAAATGAAGGCCAGCCCCCACCCAGTCACGTGCTTTGCCGACTATTTCGAGCGTGTCCTACGTCGATTGGCGAACTAGCATGTTCATGGCCCATTCACTGCGGGCACAGAGTTATACGTCAGGACGTCCCACACCTGCGCACAGCCATGACCGGAGAAATCCCCTACTACGGAACGACAGGCCGGGAACTCTGGGTGGAGTTTTCCCGGATGATCGCAGACCTGACGGACAAGCGCGGCATCCAAGTGGAAGTCGGCGCGGCAGACAGCGCTTGGACCGGCTTCTCGTTCCCCGGCCGGGGACGCGTGCTCCAGGCACGGGTGAATTCGGGTTCACTTCGATGCTACCCCCTCGGCGTCGAGCCGCAGGAACGGTTCGCCGCCATCGAGCACGAGCCTTCCAAGTGCTCGAAGTCGTGGAAACGGCGGTTCCCGTCGATGTTCACGATCGACGGGCCCGAGCAGTTGCCGCTCGCGTTGGACCTGGTCGACGAGGCCCTCTCGAAGATCGCAAACGACGCGCCCGCCCGGTCCGTGCGCGCCATGGTGACGGCGACCACGCCGTACTAGGGGCCCGCCATTTCAGCGCGCCACCACGCGCGAGACCGTCCCGTCCTTGACCACCTCGAACACGTGGTCGGCGCATGTCTCCAGCTCGCGCTCGTGGCTCACCAGGATGACCTGCTGGCAGTCCAGGTCCCGCAGGAGTTCGCCCACGCGCGCCAACTGCTCGGTGGAAAAGCCGTCCGTCGGCTCGTCCAGGACCAGCAGGTCCGGCGTGTCCATCCCGGCGGCTCGCGAGACGAGGATGTTGAGCGCTAGGCGGTAGGCGAGCGCGATCGACGTCCGCTCGCCGCCCGAGAGCGCCAGCAACGGCAGCGGCTCCTCCCCCTGGACCACCTCCGGCGTGAAGTCCTCGTCGATTTGCACGTCGACGGACGCGCCTTCCATGAGCCGCCCGAAGTAGTCCTGGAACCGCGCGTTGAACTGGATGTTGAGGTCCATCAGCACCTGCGACTCGACCTCTTCCATGCTCGGCCCGAAGCACTGCTCGATGAAATCGCGCGTGTGGCGAACGCGGTCCAACTTTTCGCGCTCGGCGGACAGGTCGGACAGTGCGCTCGCCGCCCGCTCCACTCGCTTCTGGGCCTCGGTCAGCTGCGCCCTGGCGCCAGTCTGCTTCGCGTCGGCGGCCGCCCGGGCCGCGATCGCCTCGCGGTGCCCCGCCCGGACGGCGTCGGGCCGCGCGGCCGCAAGCCGCGCTCCAAACTCCGCGCGCGCTTCCGCCGCCTCCGCCAAGGCGCGGTCCACCTCCGCGAGCGCCGCCTGCGCCTGCTGCAGGTTGCTCTCGACTTCGCCCCGCTTCGCGAGCTTGGCCTCGATGTCCTCCAACCGGACGGCCGCTTCCCGCGCCTCCCGAACCTCCCGCTTGATCCCGTCGGTCTTTGCCGCGTCGAACGGGTGGACCTTCAGGGCCTCGACCGCCGCGCGCTCCTTCACCTTGGTCTCCGCGAGGTCGCGCCGGGCGCTTTCGAGTCGCTTCTCCACCTCGAGCTGGCGACTCTTTGCACTCTCGATCGCCCCGGCGTCCTTCTCGAAGTGCGCTTTCTCATTCACCTCCCGCTGGAGTCGGGCCTGCGCACGCGAGGCTGGCTCGCCGCGCGCCACGAGCGCCTTGGCCTCCTCGAGCAGTTTGACAAGGCCTTCGGCCTCCCCCTCAGCCTCCTTCGCGCGCGCCGCGTCCTTGTCGAGCGCCGCCTTCGACCGCATCGCCTCGACACCCGCGTCGCGCAGCTTGACCTGGCGGCCCCACTCCTTGTCGAGTGTCCGGATCTGCGCCTGCGACTTTCCGAGCCGTCGCTTTGCGGCGGACACATCCCGCTCGAGCTCCTTGCGGTGTCCCTCCAAGTGCTCGCGGCTGATCTCCTGCTTGCACTTGGGGCATCTAGCCTTCCCGTCGAGCGATGAGAACTCCGCGTGCTCGTTCTCGAAGCGCTCAAGTTCCATCCGCACGGCGCCCGCGTCGGCTTGGGCCGCGCCGCGCTTCTCCTCGAGGGCCTCGAGCGCCCCCTTGGCCGCTTCACCCGCGCTGATCGTGGGGACGAGCCCACTGGCTTGGTCGGCAGCCTTCGCACCGCGCTCGATGATCCTGCGGGCCTTCGTGAGCTGCGACTCCGCATCCTTCAACTGCCGCGCGGCCGCCTTGGCATGGGTGTGCTCCTCGAGGGCCGCCGCCAGCGCTTTGCGCGCCTCCTCCAGCGCTAGCTGGCCGTCCCGGACTTCCTCCGTTCGCTCGAGGACGCGGGCGATCTCGCCGACTTCCTTCTCGAGCTCCGCCACGCGTTCGGCGGCAGTTGCAGCCCGCATCTGAGCGGTGCGCTCCTCCTCCTGCCGCTCGCGGTTCTCGCGGTCCAGCCGCTCCTGCTCGGCGAGCCTCTTCTCGCGATGCGCGAGCTGCCCGGCAAGCTCCCGCAAGGGAGGGGCCTGTTTTCCTACCTTCGTGATTTCCCCCAAATCCCGGTCGAGCCCGTTGCGCCGTTCGTCCACCTTCGCACGCTCCGCCCGCTTCGCGGCCTCCGCGCGCTCCGTCTCGCGGTCCTGCTTCTCGAGTTGTTCGACCGCCGCCAAGGCAGCGGCCGTCTTTGTCACCGCCGCCTGGGCCGTGACGAGATCCCGCTTGGACTCCTCCAGCTGCACGCCGGCGGCCGCGTGAGCCTCCGTGGCCTGCCGGACCTCCTCCTCCAGCCGCGGGGCCGTCTCCAACCGGCCCTCCGACTTCGCGCCTATCTCGGCGAGCGCCCGCAGGAGGAGGCCCGCGTTCTCGCGGGCGCGCTTGAACTCCTCAATCCCGAACGCGCGGCGAAGCGTCTGCTTGCGGTCCTCCCCATCCTGCTCGAGAATCGCCTTCATCTCCTCCTGGGGCGTGAAGATTCCGTAGCGGAAGATCTGCGACTTCGTCCGCGGGTTGGCGACCTCCCTGAAGCCCAGTACCTGGATGATCGCCTCCCGCAACTGGGTTGCCGACAGGTCCTCGCGGGAGCCGTCGCGGATGAGGTACGCGTCCTTTTGGCTCAGGTTGCCCCGCTTGTCCCGCTTCAGCTGCCGGCCCACCGTGTAGGCCTTCCCCCGCGCACGGAAAGAGAGCTCGATCGAACCTTCGTTCACTCCCGCACGGAGAAGGTGACTGGTCGGCACATCCGCGGGGCCGAAGAGCGCGAACTCCACCGCGAAGAGGAGCGACGACTTGCCCGAGCCGATGTCCCCCTCGAAGAGGGACACACCGGGTGAGAAGACGACCTCCTCGTCGATGTAGGAGCGGAAGTTCTTGAGGCGCAGCCGGTCGACGATCATGCGTACTCCTCCAGGGAGGGCGGCGCGGGGTCCTTGGGCGGGGGCGCCTGCGCGGGTTTCGCCCCGACGGAAGCCGTCGGCGCCTCGCCGAGCACCCCAAGCAGTTCCAAACCGCGTTGGACCACCCGGTCGCGGTACTCCGCCAGCCCGCCCCGCTGCGTCGGCGGCTCCTCCGCCAGCGCGCGCTTGAGCGCGAGCGCAAGCTCGAGGCCGGCCGGCCCCGCGAACCGCGGGTCCTTCGAGGCGAACGACTGAACCTGCGCCTCGACGACCTTGCGTTCCACGTCCGCCTGGGTCTCCCCCGCGACCGCGGCTGCCCGCTCCGACTCCCGAATCGAGTACGCCTTCACGATGTGTACCGCGCGCGCGCCTTGCTTCGGGAGGCGCGTGTGCAGCGCGTCGAGGTCGAGTTCTGACCGGCGGCCCGAGACCAGCTCGCCCCTCACGCGCAGGACGATGGCCTTCCCGTCGACGTCCCACCCTCCGACGAGCGACTCGATCGCGGCGCGCGCCTCGGCCGCTGTCTTTCCAGAGACGTCGAGCTCGTGGCGCAGGAACGACACGACCTCCACGCGCTCGAACGTGGCCTCGACGCGGCCGTCGCGCACCGTTCCGATCACGAACCCGCGGGGCTCGTCGTTGAGGAGGTCGCGGCCGTCCGACCCGAACGTCGGGCCCGGGTTGACCAAGGGGCCGAATCCCTCGGGCTCCGCCAGGTTCGCGTGGTGGATATGGCCCCCCGCGTAGTAGTCGAATCCGCGCGGGAAGTCCTCGAGGGAGACACCGTTGATGTGGGCCAGGTAGTCCGGGAGGTACTCCTTGACCGCCGCATGGAACCCGAATACCTTGAAGCCCGTCTCGCGCTCGAGCGCCGCCCGGTCAAGCGCCTTGAAGACGTGCGTGTCGAGGCCGAGGGCCTTCCCCGCGATCGCCACCATGCGTGCGCCGGTCGCCGGATCCTTTGTCCACTCGAAGCGCGGCGCCGCCTGGCCCTCCGGGGGCTCGAAAGTGGCTACCTTCGTGAAGAGGCCCGCCGAGGCGAGGACATCGATGATGCTCTTCTCCGTCGGGGAGTAGTCGTGCGACCCGTACCAAACGTACACAGGGACGCCCGCTTCCTTCACCTCACGCAGCTTGGCGGCCGCCCGGTCGACCACCCCCAGGTCGGGGACGTTGATGTGGAACAGGTCGCCTGCTATCATGACAAGGTCGACCTTGCGCTCGAGGCAGCGGTCGAGCGTGGCCAGGAATGCCTCGAGGTTGAGCTTGCGGAACTCCCTCGAGTAGGCTCCGAGGTGGACGTCGGCCATATGGGCGAAGGTGAAGGAGCCGGCCATCGTTTTCCTCCGAAGGGGTGATTCGAGGGTCGCCGACCGTATTTGAACTCAGGGGGAGGCTCGGCGAAAGTAGGCCTTCCGTGCGTGCGCGCGCTCGGCGACTTCCGAAGATTGTGCCCCGCCTTTGGGCTAAACCTTATCCCCGGGGGGGGGATGGATGTAGCCCCGGTCATCCCATGTCCCGCACGCTCCACATTGCCTCGGTCGGCTCCGATGTCGACTCCATCATCCTTGCACTGCGCACGTTCCCCGCCTCAAAGGTCGTGGCCGTGCACTTCAAGTCGGACGCCCGTGTGGTGGCGGAACTGGCCGAGAGGCTGCTGCCCCTCCAAGTGGAGGTCGAGGGCTACCCGGTGAAGAGCGAGACGCTCGTCGATGTCCTCTCCCTCGTGGCAGACATCGTACAACGCGAGGGCGAGCGGTACGACGAGGTGCTCGTGAACCCGTCGGGCGGCAGCAACATGCTCTCGTGCTCGTTGCTCTCGGGGGCCTTCGTCAACGGGCTGCGCGCGGTGGGAGTCGCCGATGGAAAGGTGATGATGCTGCCCGTGATCCGACTCTCGTACCCCGAGGCGGTGAGCCCCCCGAAGCTGCGCGTCTTGCGCGCGCTCCGGGACGCTGGCGGCTCCGTCCAGAGCCTCCAGGAACTCGTAAAGAGGACGGGATCCGATAAGCCCCTCCTCTCGTACCATATCCGGGGGTCTGCCGAGGGCCGGGGCCTCGAGGAGATGGACCTCGTGACGGTCGAGCGCGGCAAGCAGGGACGGCTAGAGGTCGCACTGACCGAGACTGCAAAGCTCCTGCTGGTCGGCGACCACGAGAAGAGGGGGCAGCGGGACCCTGCCCCCGGGAACGACCCTGCACCGCTCGAAGAGGAGTAGCGCGGGAACACCCGTCACATCGGGTGCGACTTCTGCTTGTGATCCATCAGTTCCGCTTCCGACTTGAACTTCGCTCCACAAGATGGGCACGCGTGTTTTTTTCCGAACAATCCCACAATCTCACCGCGCCCCCCACAGGGCTCGGCAGTGAAGAAGCCTTCTCCAAGGGTTGCGTCCCGCTTTGAACGGCTGCCCGCGGCGAACACGGAGCCGCCACCGAGCGTGTACCCCCCCGGGGGATGTCCCATTCAGGACCGTTTCAGTGAGTCTTGTACGGTTGGAGCGCCGCCCCTTCTGGCCCCCTTCGATGGGGGGGCGGAGAGGTGTTTCACTTGAAACGGGACGATTACGGTGGGTACGGACACAGAATTAGTGCGGCTGCCCTGGCAGTTGTTGCAGTCGGACTGGTCGTGGCGATGACTCCACTATCCGGAGCAGCGCCGGGCGACGACTACATCACGGCCGCGCCCGACACCGTGTACACGAGCGGGCCCATGAGTCCGCAGAACATGGACTTCGACGCGGCCAACAACATGTTCATAGCGCACCCCGGGTGGCTCAACGACCACCTGACTCACTACTACAAGTTCCGGATGTACACCCCGAGCACGTACCCCACGAAAGTCCAGATGGGTTCTGCGCCGAACATCCCCATCGCCCCGGTCTTCTTGCTCACGACGGACGGCGACTTCAGTGGCATGGTCTCCGGTCAGGATCCGATCCTCCAGTACCACACCGCCGACGGCGAGGACTACAGCGACATTGTGGAGGTTAGCTTCGTGACCGTCCTCTCGACTTATGTGGCAAACACGCTCAAGTCGCACGGCGACCTCATTGACGCGGGCCTTACGACCATCGCGAGCGGGATTTACGTTAACATGCCGGTCGTCCCGACCGACTCAACGCTCGAGGACCCGGCTAACCCCGGCAACGCGGCCCCGATCACGGGCCTGATGGCCTGGTACAACGGCGTCCATGTGCAGACCTTCGTCTTCGAGACCACGGACCAGGGATTTGCCGACACCTTCAACCCGACCACGCGCGCCGGAAGCGCCGGGCAGCCCGACAGCGGCTACGAGATCGTCGTCACGCCGTTTGTCCGGGGGTCGTCCGTATCGTTCGTGCCCGTCTGGCACCTGAACCAGTACTCGACCGGCGTCGAGCCCGGCGTCAACCACGGCGGGCCCTCGGTCATGGGCCAGCGCAACGTCATCAACGTGGACCGGAAGGACACGGGGTACTCACCGCTCTGGCAGATCTTCTGGGCGGCGAAGGTCCCGGTCGGCTACTCGGCGGACATGGCCTCCAACGGGGCCCAGTTCACGGCTGCAAACGGGTTCGAGGTCATGGCCACCCCGATGTTCATCAATTGCCCCAACATCGGCCCCCACGGCGGCGGCGCCGAGAACACGGACAAGGCGGACTCGTTCGGCCTGGGCGAATTGGAGGCCGGGTCGACCGTGACGGTCGAAGGCTCCCTCGTCATGGATGGTGGCAAGACGGTCAAGGCCTTCGTAGGGGAGGCCGAGGTCGCAAGCGCGATGACCGGAATGTTGGGCGGCTACGTGCTGGAGATCAGCACGGACGACCTGGCCGAGGGCGAGAACACCGTCGAGGTGAGGGACGGCTCAGGCGCAATCCTGCAGTCCCTCACGCTGATGCGCGCGGCCGGCGATGCTCCTCCCGCGGGCGGTCTGCCAGGGTTCGAGGCAGGGCTTGTCGCGGTTGCCCTTGCGGGTGCCGCGTTCGTGGCTGTGTCCAGGCGCGGACGACGCCGCGGTTGAAGATCAGCAGCAACCCCACCCCCGGCCGGGGGCTATTCCCGGCCGGGGGTTATTCCCGCGCGCAGCCGTGCAGGGAAAGTTGAATACCGGCACGGGCACGTGGGTCTGGAAGGTGGCTGCGCCATGAACCCTGCAGGCAGCCGGCGACGCATGTCGGGGGCGATCTTCGTCCTCATCTGTGCCCCGTGTTTGGCCGGGTTCCTCGCGTTCGTGCTGCCTGCCGTGGCCGGCGCAGTCGTGGGCTCGCTGCTCCTCCCCTCGATCGTCGGGGGGGCCGTCGGCGCCTCCCTGGGGGTCTCCTACATGGTATGGAGACGGCGAAGGCGCGCGATCGAGCGGGCTGCTGGCGCAGTACCTGTCATGCCGCCTTCCGCAACGCTGAACCCGTCGCAGCGCGGACAGGCGCCCCCATGACCAGATACCTTGCCGTTCCCCCGGGAGCGGGACCGCACCCAGGCCTCGTGGTCATCCACGAGATCTTCGGGCTCGACGCGCGGGTGCGCAAAGTGGCCGACCGTTTCGCGGCCGCCGGGTACCTGGCCCTTGCCCCCGACCTCTTCACGGGCCGGCTGCACCGGCGCTTTAGCGAGGACACCGCGCGCCACGTGCTGCCGGTCCTCTGGGGACTGCCGGTCGACCAGAAGTCGTCGCCAGACGCTGTCCGCAAGGCGTTCAAGGGCCACGGCAAGGACGAGGTGGAGGTCGCGGTGGCGCTGGCCAACCTGAACCTGTCACTGGACTGGATCCCCACGATGGTCTCCTTTCTGCGCGCGGCTGTCGGCCAGCTCAAGGCCCGGGCGGACTGCAACGGCCGGGTGGGCGCGATCGGCTTCTGCTTCGGCGGGAGGATGAGTTTCCAGCTGGCGACCGCCGAGCCGGACCTGGGGGCGGCGGTCGTCTTCTACGGGACGGGGCCGCTGGAGGAAGACCTCGAGCGGACCGCATGCCCCGTGCTCGGGGTCTACGGGGCGCTCGACGAGTACGTCACGAAGGACGTCCCGCGTGTCGCGCGCGCCATGGAGCGCCACCGGAAGCCGTTCGAGCATCACATCTTCGACCGGACGGGTCACGCGTTTGCCCGTCCCGGCGCGGAGGCGTTCCACGAGGCAAACGCCGGGGCCGCGTGGAAACTCGCGGACGAGTTCCTTGCCCAGCACTTGCGGTAGCGCGCGGGTTTCATTAGGGCCCCGCACGCTCCAACGCGCGGGTGAGCCACACGTCGGGACCGAGCGGGCTCGAGAACCTCGCCCGCGACATGGGCGCCCAGGAGTACTGGCTCCGGCGGCTGGTCGCCATCCTCGTTGACTGGTTTCTGTGCCTCGGCGTCTTGTGGGCTGCCGGTCTCGAGCCGTTCGCGTGGCAACTGTACTCCGGGTCCGCGCTGGCGGGCCTCGTCCTCTTTGCCTACTCGGCGGTCGCCGAATACCTCACGGGGCAGACGCTCGGGAAGGCCATCATGGGGTTGCGCCTGGCCGGTGTCGGGCGCAAGGCGGACATCTCGCGCCTGCTCATCCGCGAGGTCTCCAAACTGTTCGCGGTCGCGCTCGTCCTCGACGTCGTCGTTGGGGTGCTAAGCGACAGCTCCGGTCGGCGCCGCTACCTCGAACTCCTCTCCGACACGACCCTGGTCGTTGAGGGCCGCTAGCATCGCGCGCTCCCTCCCGGCCGGTGGCCAGCCCCTTTCGGGCTGCGGGAGGGGGGCAGAAGACTTTTTGAACTGCTGGGCAGAGCGCTATCGGCGAGGCCGGCTGCGCCGGGCGGGGGAAGTGCATGGCCCTTGGCTTAGACTACATCGCCGACGTGGCGCTGGCCGCCGGCTCGCTTGGCGTCCTGCGTCTCGTCTACCGGCGATTTGCCGGAGCGGATATCCTCTTTCCACTCGCGGTCCTCTTCGGCAGTGGATGCGCCGTCGGCATCATGAGAGCCCTAATCAACGTCGCCATCGACCTCAATGAGCCTGAGTTGGCCCAGGGGTTCGTCCGCGCAGCCCTCGTCGCCGGAGTCTTCTTCGTGCCGGCGTTTGTCCACGTCGTCACCCTCTACCCAAGGCAGATCCACCACCCGGTTGCAAAGGTCGCTACCGTCACCTTGTACGTCCTGGCCATCGCCTATGCGCTCCTGGTCCCCACCCGAATCATCGTCCAGGGATTCGATACCACGAACAACATCCCGGTGGTGACCCTTGCCCCGTATGAACTGGTGTTGTCCGCACCGACCTACACGGTCATGGGCCTGGCGGTGGCGTGGATGGCCTACCTCGCGGTCCGCGCGGAGAGTTTCTCCGAGAAGCGGGACGCCCGCGCACTCCTTCTCGCCTCGCTGCCGCCGACTTTCTTCTTCTTCTTCCTCCCGATCCTGGGATACCCCGCGCACAACTCCAACTACCCGAGCCCCTTGATCATCGCGTTCGGGTGGGGCATCCTCTTTGCCGGCCTCGCGATCTACCGCGGCTGGTTTCGGCCGCCCGTCCCGCAGGGCCTCCAGACCATCCTTGATGCGAGCACAGACGCCATCTTGATCCTCGACGAGCACGGACGCGTCTCGACGGCCAACCTGGCCGCACGCGACCTGGGCTCCCGGGAAGGGGTGAGGCTGGAAGGGCTGATGCTCGCAGATGCCCTCCCCCACGAACTGCGCGAGAAGGAATCGTCAGACCTCCTGACCATGTCCGCCATGGGAGTCTTGAGGGGACGGATCGACCGGAACACCCACGAGTTCCACAGCCGGGACGTCTCCAGCCGCAGTTTCATTGTCAGCGTGCTGCCCGTCGGCGTGACGGGGGCAGGCCCCGCCCGGGGCGCCCTCGTCCTGCTTCGTGAAGAGACGAGCCGGATCGCGCTTGAGGACGCCACGCGCCAGATGGCGCGGCTGCAGGATCTCGTCATCCGGGTGCTCGGGCACGACGTCAAGACGCCGCTTGCCGTCATCCAGGGCTACGCGGAGCTGGCCCGCTCGCAGGTCAGTGGTCCGGTCGACGAGAAAGGTTCGGCGGTACTGCGTAACTACCTAGAGCGCATCCTCGAGGCCGTGACCTCCAGCCACCTCATCCTCTCCAACGCGCGCGCGATCTCGAGGCTCGCGCCGGTCTCGGGCACCGTCGTTGAGCTCGGCGATGTTGACGTCTCGCGGATGGCGCAGCAGGCGGCCTCGGTCATGCAGCCGCTGGCCAAGGCCAAGGGGCTGACCCTCCGGGCCGACGTGGATCCAAGCGTCCGGGTACGGGCGCCGAAGGGCTTCGATTCCGTCTTCATGAACCTCATCTCGAATGCCATCAAGTACACGCCCCCCGGGGGCGAGGTGGTCCTAACCCTGAGCGTTAAGGACAAGCGCGTGGTCGTCCGTGTCTCGGACACCGGACCGGGCATCGAGCCGGAGAACCGGGAACACCTGTTCGCGAGGTTCGAGCGCCTCGACGCGGACAAGGGCGGGATCGAGGGCCAGGGGCTCGGCCTGTCCATCGTGTCCTCGTTTGTCGACCTCGTGGGGGGCCAAGTGCGGGTCGAGGACCGGCCCGACGGGCGGTCGGGCGCGGTGTTCGTGGTCGAGATGCTGGCCAATGGGGAGCAGCCCGCGCCGGCCGCGAAAGATACCGCTACTTCATCGTCTCCAATTGACTCATGATCTGCCAGATGAGCGGCCGGCCGTGCAGCGGGATGTTCGGGTCGTTGACCATCTTGTCCAGGTTCGAGATGGCCATCGCGGAACGGACGTCGAGCGCCTTCTTCTCGTCCGTGAGGAGGTCCTTCGACTCCTTGGCCATCCGCCGGATGTTTCGGGGGATCGAGGCGTCCTTGTTGATCTCCTCCAACTGGAAGCAGATCTGCTTGATGCGCTCTTCCAGTTCTGGGTCCATCATGACACCTCCCATGGCCGAAGCGCGCAAACGGGGAGTCAGTATATAAGGGCTCTTTGAGCCCGCGGCGGCACTGGCTCAACGCTGGTGCGGGGCCGTGGCCGCCTCGTTTCGGAGAATCTCCCGTACCCGGGGATCCTCCTCGAGCCGCTCGCGGGTGTGGGCGAGCACTTTGCGGAACTCCTCGGAGATGGCCGGGTCCCATCGGAGGTCTTCGGCCTCCTTGATTACGTGGCGGGCAAGCGCGGCGGCGCGTTGCCGTTTGACGGCGGCGTCCTGGCCGGCACCGACCTCTGCCTCGCCGACATCGGCAAGGAGGCCGGAAAGCTCGAAGGCGGCGGGGGTGAGGGCGCGGATCCGGTCCCGCCGCGTGCGGGAACTGCGCGAACGCAGGAACGCCATCGGCGCACCCTGCCTGTCCGGCTATTTGAGGCGTCCGCCGCCTTCCCCGGAGCGTGGGACAGCGCGGGGCCTCAGGCGCCCTCACCGGTCTGGCCCGCGCGGAAGTGCAGCGACCGTTCCATAGCGTCGAGGAGCAGCCAGGCCATATCCGCCTTCGACCGGACGTCGGCCGGAGAGGCGCGCAACGACTCGAGCCGGCTGGCGTAGTGCGCGGTCTCGACGCGAGTCAGGTCCAGGTCCTTCAGGTGCGTCTCGATGGCCCCGTAGACGCGGTCCAACGCCTTGTGCCGCTCCCCGTCCGTGACGATGGACGACGGCGGCGGCTCCTTGAGGGGCTCGGGCGCCTTGGCAAGGTCCGCTTCGCCGGCCTCCACGCCGGCCTTCTTTAGCCGCACGAGCACCGCCTTCGTGTCCAGCGCGGGCTCGCCCGCACCGACCTCGATGACGAGGCCCACGAGGATCATGACGGCCGGGTCGCCGGGTTTGAGGACGCGCACCGCGTGGTCGGCCGCCAACCTGCAGGCTGCGCGCGCATGAACCGGCAGGGACGGGTTGTCCGAGAGGGTGTAGAGCGACCAGACCGCGCTTTCGAACCGGCGGATGTCGTTGGCCGGGGCGGTCGTGGCGCTCCCGCCGATTTCGAGCAACCCCCCGTCTGGCCCCTTGGTCATCACGTCTTGCCTTGCCTGACCTGCTTCGCCATTTCCCAGTCGTCCAGGAACCGCTTGAGCCCGATGTCGGTAAGAGGGTGGTGCGCCAGCTTCTTGAAGACTCCGTAGGGCAGGGTGGCGATATCGGCGCCGATCATCGCCGCGTCGACCACGTGCACCGGGTGGCGGACGCTCGCCACGAGGACCTCCGTCTTGTAGCTGTAATTCTGGAAGATGGTCTTGATCTGTGAGATGACCTCCATGCCCTCCTGGCTGACGTCGTCGAGGCGCCCGATGAACGGCGAGACGATGCTCGCGCCGGCCTTGGCGGCAAGCAGCGCCTGGCTAGGCTGGAAGATGAGCGTGACATTGGTCTTGATCCCCTCCTTCGAGACCTGCGAGAGGGCCTTGAGCCCCTCAGGGATCATCGGGATCTTCACGTAGACGTTCTTGTGCCATTGCGCGTACTCGCGGGCCTCCGCCACCATCTTGTCCGCCGTGGTGGCCACGACCTCGGCCGAGATCGGGCCGTCGACGATCTTCGAGATATCCATGATCGTCTCGCGGAAGTCGCGGCCCTCCTTGGCCACGAGGCTCGGATTGGTCGTCACACCGTCGAGGACGCCCCACGCGGCAATCTCGCGAATCTGGTCGATGTTGGCGGTGTCGAGGAAGAGTTTCATGGGAGCACGCTCACCAAAAGACGCGCTCAGGAGCAATAAACATGGAGGGGGAAGGAGCCCTGCGGATTGCCCAAGGCCGACCCAATGCGGTCAGATCGCGTACTGCTCCGGCACGGGACGCAGCGGCCGGGCCTTCTCGATGACCGCCATCAGCGTCGAGGATTTTCGGATCCGCGCCTGCACTTCCTCGCGCGCCGCTTGGAGGCTCGCCGCCAGGATCTCCTTCGGCGTGAGCCCGTAGAATTCGAGCAGGTCGGGGATCTCGCCGGAGCGGCCGAAAACGTCCTGCACCCCAACACGCGCGACCTTGACCGGGGCCGTCTCGCACACGACCTCCGCCACAGCCGACCCGAGCCCGCCGTAGATCGAGTGCTCCTCGGCCGTGACGATTCCGCCGGTCTCAACCGCCGCCTGCTCGATCGCGTCGCGGTCGATCGGCTTCACGGTGTGCACGTCGAGCACGCGGGTCTCGACCCCCTCGTGGCGCAGGAGGTCCGCCGCCTCGAGGGCCGGCTCAACCATTTGCCCGTTGGCGCAGATCGTAAGGTCGCCGCCGCCCTGCAGCTCCACCGCCTCGCCGAGCTTGAACTCGTAGTCCTCCGGCATCAGCGTCGGCACCTCGCTGCGGCCCACGCGGATGTAGAAGGGGCCGTCCTCCTTCACGGCCGTGCGCACCGCGAGGCGCGTCTCGAGGGCGTCGGCCGGGACGATCACACGCATGTTCGGCAGGCCCCGCATCAGCGAGACGTCCTCGAGCATCTGGTGGGTCGCGCCGTCGCCGCCCACCGTCACGCCCGCGTGGCTCCCGAAGATCTTCACGTTGAGCGCCGGGTAGGCGATGGACTGCCGGATCGTGTTGTAGGGCTGGGCCGTCGCGAAAACCGAGAAGGTCGAGGCGACGACGACCTTGCCGGTAGCCGCAAGCCCCGCGGACATCGCCATCAGGTTGTCCTCGGCGACCCCCGTGTTCCAGAAACGGTTCGGGAACTCGTGCTCGAACTTGCGTGTCCCTGACGACGACGAGACGTCCGCATTCAGCGACACGAGGTTTGGCATCTCGTGGCCGAGCCGCACAAGCTCGTCGCCAAACGCCTCGCGGCACCGCTTCATCTGCCGACCGGCGCGGGGGGTCACGGCCACCGGGTACGACACACCTTGCACCTCCCACGTGCGGCCGCCCGGCTACTCGCCGATGTTCCCGGCCTCGATCTCCTCGATCGCCTGGGCGTACTGCTCCTTGGTTGGCGGCTTGCCGTGGAACGCGGGGTTGTGCTCCATGAAGGAGACCCCCTTGCCCTTGACGGTCTTGGCGATGATCATGGTGGGCTTGTCCGTCTCGCGGTGCTTGAGCGCCGGGAGGATCTCCTGGTAGCGGTGGCCGTCGATCTCGATAACATGCCAGCCAAACGCACTCCACTTGGCCGCCAAGTCCCCATGGGACATGACCTTCTCCGTCTCCCCGTCCATCTGGATCCAGTTACGGTCCAGGATTGCGGTGAGGTTCGACATCTTGTAGTGGACCGCCGCCATCGCGCCTTCCCAGATGGCTCCCTCGTCGGCCTCGCCGTCGCCCACCATGACGTAGACATGTGAGGGCCTGCCGTCGAGCTTGAGGCCTGCGGCCATCCCAATCGCGGCCCCGAAGCCCTGGCCCAGTGACCCGGTCGTCATCTCGACGCCGGGGGTGTAACGCATGTGGCCGTGGCCCTGCAGGTGCGAGTCGATACGGCGGAAGCTCTTGAGGTCGTCGTGCGGGAAGTAGCCCGCGTGCGCCAGCGACGAGTAGAGGATGGGGGTAGCGTGGCCCTTCGACAGCACGAAGCGGTCGCGGTCAGGCCACTTCGGCTTCTTGGGGTCGAAGCGCAGGACCCCGCCAAAGTACAGGGACACGATGACCTCGGTCGCGGAGAACGAGCCGCCGATGTGGCCGCTTCCGGCCTCGAAGACCATGGTGACGATGTCGCGGCGAAGTTCGCGCGCTAGCTCCATGAGGCGGCCGATTTCGGCCTGACTCCCGCCGGCAGATGTGGACAGCGTTGTGGCTCCCTCCACCCCGTGCCGCCGGGGCGAGCGACCCGGCAGGGGACGGCAGCCGGCCAGAGCCCTGGCCGCGTAAAAGGATTTGGTCGCGGGCGTCGCGACATGGCCGCGCTCATTCGACTTTTCGAAGGAGCGACATGATGGGCGTCTTGGCGACTGAACGTGCCGGCAGTAGCGACCCGACGGCGGCGAAGGAGACTGTCGCGACCAGAAGGACAAGCAGGACGTTGCGGGGCAGGTCGTAGGCGAGGTCGATCGGGGAGAAGATGTTGAAGAAGAAGATTACGAAGAACGAGACCAGGACACCGATGGCCACGCCCACGGCCGCCGAGACGATCGAGATGGAGAGGCCCTCAAGGAGCGTGGAGCCGAGCACGCCTCGGCGGCGCAGGCCGAGCGCGCGCACGACGCCGAGCTCGTAGGCGCGCTCCTTGACGGAGGCGTAGAGGTTGACGGTGAGCGAGAAGACCGCGACGAGCACGAGGAATACGAGGATTACCTCGGAGACGAAGGTGATGAAGGACACGAACTGGCGCGCCTGCTCGACGACCTGGTCCTTCGAGATGGGGGCAAAGTCAACGAAGATCCCATAGAGGTCCTGGAAGTCCTGCGCCATCTGCCGGGTGTCAGCCCCGGGCACGGCTTTCACGTAGATGTCCGAATAGCGCACGAAGGTGCTGCTCGTATCGGCGTACTCGTAGTACCGGGCCATGGACACGAAGGCCCCCGGCTGGCTGGTAAGGGCGTCTTGGTCCTGAAACGACCCGACGAACCCGGGGAGCGAGCGCAGGATAAGCGCCACCTGGAAGAAGTCGCGGTGGCTGTTCCGTTGGACCGAGACGAGGTCGCCGAGGTGGAGGTCGAGGGCGCTCGCGGTGAGTGCGGAGAGTACGATCGACCGGTCGTCGAGCGTCCGTAATGTGTCCATCGACCCTTCGACGGTGTCGAGCGTGCCCCCTAAAAGGACGTCCGGCAGCTGCGGGTCTAACCCGATGAGCCCGATGCTTGCGCCGCGCGTAAGCACGAGGTTGGTGGCGAACGCGCTCGCGCGGTTGGGGCGGACGGCGACCTCGGACACGTTGTGGAAGGACGAGACGGAATCAACGAAATCGGGCGTGAAACTCTCGAAGGCCGCAAGGCGGACATCCGACCCGACCGAATACGTGGCCTGGAGGTCGACCGACGAGATGATGCCGGCGAAAAATGAGGTGAAGAAGAGCATGATGCCGACGATGAGCGAGAAGATCAGGTTCGTCGACGTGTTGCGGCGCACATTGCGCCGTACACTGGACACGGTGAGCGTGTTGTAGGGGCGGGTGAGCGGCTTGAACGCCCGGACAAAGAGCTCCTCGAGGGGCGGCGCGACCCAGAGCAGCGCGACGGAGAGGGACGCGATGAGGAGCATCGTCGAGCCGAGGAAGAATTGGAAAAATTCCGTTTGGTTGAAGACGAGGATGTAGGGGACGATGAACGTGGCGTAGAGGATGGAGAAGAAGAGGATCGTACCAGCGAGCACCAGCCGCAGGTCGATCCCCCGGCGCGCCGCGAAGCGGTACTCGCCCTGGGAACGGACCTGGTAGACCGCCTGGGCCGGGGTGGTCGCGAGCGCACGCCGGAGCGGCAGGACGAGGAAGAGCCCCGTGACGCTAAGGGCGATCCCTAGCTGCGTGGCCACCGTCGCCCACGAGATGGTCACCTCGGCGGTGCCCTCGAAAAACGTCTGGACGATCCAGGGCGGAAGGGTGAGCCCGGCCAGGAGCCCCAGGGGCACACCGAGCGACAGCAGGAGGCCCGCCTCCATGAGCAGGACGCGGCCGACATCGCGCCGGCGGGCGCCGACCAGGCGCATGATCGCCAGGTCCCGCGCCTTCTCCTCGACGGAGAGGTTCAGCGTGGAGGCCACGAGGATACCGGTGATCGCCGGGAAGATGACGGCGAACATCTGGGCGATGAGGGACGTGCCACGGGCGGCCTCGACGGCGTTGCGCAACGCGTTTGCCTTCACCGCCTCGACGTGGTACCCGGGGCCGAGCACCTTCGCGATCGCCGTGCCTGCATCCGTGGCCTCCCGCGCCGGGTCGCGCGTGTCGGTGAAGTCGTAGTAGGACTCCGGCAAGAGGATGACCAGCTGGTTGGCCTGCCCCGATACGTTGAGCATGGTGGCGGTCTCCTCCCAGCCGCGGAGCATGTAGAAGCTCGGGGAGCCCGGCAGCCTCCCGGAGATGTCGACGATCCCGGCGACCGTGAGGTTCGTCTCGCGGACGAAGGGCAGGATCGAACCGAAGTCGGACTGGTTGATCTCGGCGTAGTCGACGGCCCCCTCGAAGTAGAAGATCGGCAGGGTGTCGCCGACGGTCACGTTGAGGCGCCGAGCGGCCGAGTTCGAGAGCACGGTATCGGACCCGGTCAACGCGTATTCGCCAACCTGGTCGCGGACCACCCCGCGCTGGTAGGAAGGGTCGACCCCGAAGAGGGGGACGAACGTGAGGTTGCCGTCGCGGGTATGGAACGTCGCGGTTACGGTGGTGATGACGGGGTAGGCGGCCTCGTGCGGGAGCCCCGTCAGGTTGTCCTGGACGGCCGACACCTCGAAGAAGGGCCTCGACAGCGAACCGTTGCCCTGCTCGGTGACCAGGAAGTCGAAGTCCGCCTGGTCGGTAAAGAAGCCAACGAAGGACTGCTGCCCGCTGCCAAACAGGACACCGATCATCACGGTGACGGAGATCGTGTTGAAGATCGCGAGGAACGAGATGATCGTGCGTCCCTTCGACTGGAGGAGGCGCCTCCGGACGTATCGCGGGATCATGGGCCCGCCCCGGGCTTGTGCTCCCCCGCGATCTTCCCGTCGACCATCTCGATGACAGTGTTCGCAAAATCCGCGATGAACGGGTCATGCGTGACTATCACGAGGGTCTTCTGGTTCTTGCGGTTGAGGTCGCCAAGGAGGTTCATCAGATGCCGGCCGGACGTCCGGTCGAGGTCGCCGGTCGGCTCGTCGAGAAGGATGATGTCGGGGTCGTTGGCCAAGCACCGGGCGATCGCCACGCGCTGCTGCTCGCCACCGGAGAGGAGGGACGGGGTGTGGTCCGCGCGGTCCTCCAGGTGGACCATCTTCAGGAGCTCGGCGACGCGCGCGCGGCGCCGGCCGCTGTTGATTCTCGCGAACGACAACGGCAGCTCGATGTTTTCGGCGGCCGTGAGGCTTGGAAGGAGGTTGAAGAACTGGTAGACGAAGCCGATCGTGTCGCGACGGAAGTCGGAGAGGTCATCGTCGCCAAGCGACGCGACCTTGACGCCCTTGATGGTAATTGTCCCCTCGGTGGGCGAGTCGACGGTCCCAACGACATTGAGCAGCGTGGACTTCCCGCAGCCCGAGGGGCCCATGACGGCGATGAAGGCTCCCTTGGGGATGGAGAGGGTCACGCCGGCCAACGCCCGGACGGGCACGCGGCCCGTGAGGTAGATCTTGTGGACATTGTCCACGTGTATGATGGGGGTGTCCGGGGCTCCGTCCGGGGCTCCGTCCATGGGTGTCGCGCCGGGCGAGGCCGAACCTACGGAAAAAGGCACCGCTTTGCCTCTCGCGTCCGGGGCCGCTACCCGTACATGCTGGGCGAGGCGTACGAGGCCTGGGGAGACGGCTGGCGCGTGCGCTGTGCCTGGAGCGCGGCGTCGACGGCCCTCTTGATCTGGCGCTCGAGCTCCTCGGCCTGATTCATGAGGGGCCCGATCTCAACGGCGATGTTCTTCAGCATGTCGTCCACGATGCGCACGAGGCCGGCTGCCGCGCGCGCGTCGGGGAACTTCCGGTACGCCTCGGCCAGCAGGCACACAGCGTCGATGTGGCGATGTTCGGCCATCCACATGAGGACGCCGGAGACCCCGGTGATGACGCCCGACGACATCTCCTCGACCTTCTCACGCGCGAGCATCTTGCGCGCGCGCTCGGTGGTGCCCACGCCGTAGACCTTGGCCGCGCCGCTCGGGACCGGCGGGGGCACGGGCGCCGCCCCTCCCTCTGACTCGTCCCCGTCCTGGCCGAATCGGGGCAGGCCCTCAAGGGAGACGACCTCGCGGCACCCGCGCTCGGCGGCCCAGTCGAGCAGGGCGGAGGCCAGCGGCTGGACGCCAAAGTCGGGGATCGGGAACTCGCTCATCAGTATGAAGAGCTGGTCGCAGTTGCCGTCGATCCCGCAGACCATTTCGCCGCCGTAGAGCCGGATGGGCGGCAGCGGCCGCCCGTGGAGCACGACGGAGAGCGGTGCCGACCAGGGCGCGGTGACCGAGCCCTTGGGAGAAAGCTTCAGCTGGCTGACGAGGTACGAGGCTGCGATCGTGGAGACGAGCCCGACCGTGGGGAAGCACTCGAGGAGCATGGCCGAGGAGAGGTCGAGGGCCTCGGTCTCCTCGATGGTGAGCTGGCCGCGTGTAAAGGTGGGCAGGGGCGTGTCCTCCGGGAGGGGCCCATTTGCGACGGGGCGCCGTCCCGATAAACGTTTGCTGGCGCCGGGCCCTACACGTCCCGGCCGCGCCCGCGCGCCGCCTCGACATAGAGCTGCTCCACTTGCGACGCGAGCGCCGGCCATGCAAACTTGTGCGCCTGCGCGCGCGCGAGGGGCGCGAGCCGTTCGAGTTCCGCCGGGTCGCCCGCGATGCGGTCGACGGCCCTTGCAAGCGCGGTCGGGTCGCCCGGCCGGACGAGCAGCCCGGCCTGGCCGACGACCTCGGGGATCCCCCCGACGGAGGTCGCAACGACGGGACACGCGAGGTCTAGTGCCTCGAGGACTGAGACCCCGAAAGATTCGAAGGTCGCCGGGTGGACGAGCATCTGAGCGCCGGCCACCAGCTCCCGCTTGGCCGCTTCGTCCATGTACCCGCGGAACTCGAATCGGTCGGCGACCCCCGCGCGTTCCGCCTGGGCCGCCAGGCTCTCGGCCTCGGGCCCCTGCCCACAGATGACGAACTTCAGGGGCGCACGCACGTCGCGCGCGGCCTCGACGAGCACGGAGAGCCCCTTCGTGCGCACGAGGCGCCCCACGAAGACCGCGTAGGGGTTGTCCCGGGGCGCGGCCGCGCGCAGGCGCGCGAGCTCGTGGTCCGGCGTGGGGTCGATTCCGTTGTAGACGACCCGCAGCTTCTCGGTCGGAATCCGGCGGTGGTCCAGGTCGCGGCGGATGAACTCCGAGATGCAGATGACGAGGTCGCACTGCCGGAGGAACCCCTTGAAGATCGAGTCGGAGAGGTAGGAGATGCGCCCCTCGAGCCCCTCCCCCTCGCCGAAGGCGTTGTGGAAGGTGAACACCACGGGGATGTCGCGGCGCACCTTGCGCACGGATCGCGTGTAGTCGGGGGCCCACCGGTAGTGGAAGTCGATGACGTCCGGCTCGATGTCGCGGATTGCCTCCGCGACCCCCTTCGTCGTGAGGAAGGGTGGGTTGTAGTTGGCGATGTCGTAGAACCGGGACTCGAGCCGCCGGACGAGGATCCCGTCCAGCGTCTCCTCGGGCTCGGTGTCGGGCAAGAGGCTCGTGAGGACGACGAGCTCGTGGCCGCCCTTGGCGAGTTCCTTCGACAGCCCCCAGATCCGGCGCTCGATCCCGCCGCGGTAGGGGTAGAAGTACGGGTTGAGGTGGAGGATCCGCATCGGTTGGGCCACCCGCAGGAGCGCGCCCCGGCGGTATAAGCGACGCGCGCGTGGGGGCCCCCGTGCGCGCCTGCGTCGCCTCCAAATCCATTATATGCCGCGCGTTCCCCTCATTCGCCGGGATGTACTCGGCGGCCCGCCGGGGTAGCCTCTGCGCTCTCCACCCGGCGCGCGGCGACCCTGTGGGGCGCCCACGGACCTAGGGGGACCCGCGCGCGAGTTTCGACTTCATCGCCGTCGCCATCGTCCTGGGGGCGTCGCTGGTAGGCGCGGCCATCGCCGCACGCACGCGCCAGTCGATGATCCTCGGGTACCTCGCGGTCGGCGTGGTCCTGGGGTACCTGGCCAGCCAGTACCTCGAGCCCGAGTTTGGGATCCAGATCCACGGGAACGAGTCCATCTCGATCCTCGCGGACCTCGGGGTCGCCTTCCTCCTGTTCTTCGTCGGCCTCGAGGTGTCGGTGTCGCGCCTGAAGGCCGCGGGGCGCCCGGCGACCGTGCTCGCGCTTGCCGACGTCGCGGTCCTGTACTTCACGGGCACGCTGCTTGGAATGGCGATGGGCTGGCCGCTCATGGACACCCTCTTCCTCGCGGGGATCCTCGCGATGTCGAGCGTCGGGATCGCGGCAAAGTCGCTCACGGAGCTCAAGCGCCTAGCCGACGACGAGACGGCCACGCTCCTTGGGATGATGATCATCGAGGACTTCATCACGATGATCATCCTGGCGTTCACGGTCGCATGGGCGCTCGGGGCGGCGTCCCCTGGGGCCATCACGGACTCGCTGCAGTCTGTCGTCCTTGTCTACGGCGTCCTGATCGTTGCGGCCCTCTTCATCATCCCGCGGTTCGTCCGCAAGATCGAGCGCGTCCGCAACGACGAGG
Organism: uncultured Thermoplasmata archaeon; assembly: GCA_965541515.1. Lineage (GTDB taxonomy): Archaea > Thermoplasmatota > DTKX01 > DTKX01 > DATEUP01 > DATEUP01. The sequence goes on along the minus strand of CBEUCC010000010.1, from coordinate 12,732 downwards.
TATTCGCGCTGCTCGCGCTCGGCCTGATTTTCGCGTCGGCGGCCCTTGCCGAGACCTACGGGATGCCCTTCATCATCGGGACGTTCTTCGTCGGGATGGCCTTCTCCGAGAGCCGGCTATCGGAGCGCCTGACCCTGCGGCTCTCGACCCTGCGGGACGCCTTCGTGGGCGTATTCTTCCTCATGTTCGGCGTCCAGATCCAGCTAGGGACGGCCGTCGCGAGCCTCTGGGTCGTGGCGGCCGCGGTCGTGGTGGTCCTCGTAGACGAGCTGTTCATCCTTGGCGCCCTCTCTTACGTGATGGGGTTCAAGGGACGCGCGTCCGCGATGATCGGCGCGTCGGCCATCGGCCGCGGGGAGGACTCGATCATCTTCGCGGACATCGGGGCGGGGCTCGTCCACCCGGTCGGGACTGCGGCGGCCGGGACGCCCGTGCTCTCGCGGCACCTCGACCTGTACCCGGTCGCGGGCGGGGTGGCGCTGGTCACGAGCGCAATCGTCCCCATCGCGCTTCGGCACACGAACCGGCTCGCGCGGGCAGGCGCGCGGATGTTCCCGCACTCCGTTCGCCACGGGACGGCGACGGTGGGTGACTTTCTCCAAGAGGCCCACCTGCAGAAGCGGCCGCACGGCACTAGTCCCAAACCGGCGTGGCTCGCGTGGGGCTCGGCGGGCTTCGTCGCGGTCGTCATGGGCGCGCTGTTCACCGCAGACCTCTTGCACGTCGCCTTCGTCGCGGCCGGCGCGGTGCTTGCGGCGCTCGTCGCCTACGGGGTCTTCGCGGACGCGCTGAACCACCTGCCGGAAACGCGAATGGGCCGCAAGCACTCGGGGAAGGTCGCGCACCGCGCACTCGCTGGGCACGTCGCATTCACCGTGGGCGCGCTCTTCCTAACGGCTGATCTCGTTGCCGCCGTCTTCGCTTGGAACCCGTTCGCCACGCTGGTCGTCGCGGGGGGAGCCGCGGTGCTCCTGGCGGCGAGCTGGCACCGGGCCTTCAAGCGGCTGGAGGTCGTCCACCCGCGCGTGGAGGCAAAGCGCCTGGTCGGCCGGGCGCGCGAGGAACAACGGTCACGCATGCACCGGAAGTACCAGGACCGGGCGGCGGCAGGGGACGAGCCCGAACCCGTGGGGCTCCACTCCGTGCAGGAACTGCGTTTCGGGGGGCCAGCTGGCCAGCGCCAGGAGGACGAACCTCCGTCGGAGGAGGCTGACCCAACGGAATCGGACTAGCCCCGAGAGGCCTCCGGCTCAAGACAAGGGGAAGACACGGAGGACACGCCCCCGCGTGAGGGGAAGCACAGAAGGCTCTGGCCTATCGCTTCCGTTTCTTTCCGCCCTTTTTCTTCTTTCCGCCCTTCTTCTTTTTTCTTTTTGCCATACACACCACTCCCTTGGGCTTTTCCTTGTCCCGAAGCTAACTTACATCGGGATGCAAGACTAACGAGCGCTCACAAATTCCGCGGCCGAGCTATGCAAACATTTCATACAAATACTCTTCGAAGCAAGTCGATTCAACGTGATTCTGCGCGCGATTCTCGCGCATGAGAATTGGAATCTCGCGTTTGCATTCGCAATGTCGGCGCGTGTGCGCGCAAACCGCGGACGGACTCGGCGCATGGAATTCTAGGGCCGCCCGCCGCGCGACATCGTGCCCCTGCGCACTAGCACCAACCCAAGTTGCTGGGTGTAGAGGGCAAGCGAGCGGTCAAGGTCGGTGACGCTGATCCCTGTGCAGGCCGGGCCCGTAGGCCGGGGATGCGGGCAACTTCTGCCAAGCCTTGACCCGTCACGCGGAGGGGCGGACGCGGCCCGCGATTGCGGTGCCGACGGCGCTGCACGCGGCGGAGCCGCCGAGGTCGTAGGTCAGGTGCTTCCCCTCTCCAAGCACGGCCTCGACCGCCCGCTCGACGGCGGCGGAGGCTTCGGCCAGCGCCCTCTCCCCGGTCTTCGAAGCGAGGTAATCGAAGAGCTGGACGACCGCGAGCGCCGTCGCCATCGGGTTGACCTTGTCCTGACCCGCGTGCTTGGGCGCCGACCCGTGGATCGGCTCGAACATGGCGTGGGCGCTGCCGATGTTCCCGGAGGAGGCCATCCCCATCCCGCCCTGGAGGACGGCCGCGAGGTCCGTCGAGATGTCTCCCATCATGTTGGACGTCACCGCTACGTCGTAGAACTCCGGCTTGCGGATGACCCACTGCTGAAACGCGTCGATGTAGGCGTAGTCGCGCTCGGCGTCGGGAAAGCCGGCGGCGACCTCGTCGAAGACCTGCCGGAAGAGCTGGCAGCCGCGCAAGACGTTCGACTTATCCACGCAGGTCACGCGCTGCTTCCCGTCGAGCGGCGCGCCGGCTCGGCGGCTGGCGAGTTCGAAGGCGTAGCGGATGACGCGCTCGCTCCCCTTGCGGGTGATGAGGCGCACGTCGGTCCCGATCTCGGTGACCCCTCCGCGCGTGAGGTGCCCGTGGGTGGACGAGTAGAGGTCCTCGGTGTTCTCGCGGACTATGACGAAGTCTACCTTCTCCGGATCCCAGACCTGCTTGAAACTGCCGTGGATCTTGTGGCGGACGTTGGGGTAGAGCTTGGTGGGCCTCACGTTGGCGTAGAGGTCGAGGCCGAACCGAACGCCAAGGACAAGCGAGCCGCCGCCGAGGGCCCCGTCGGGCTTGACGACCCCGGGCCAGCCGACGGCTCCGAGCAGGATGGCGTCGGAATCGTCCCGCAGGCGCTCGAAGGTCCCGTCGGGCCAGTCGGCGCCGTGCTCCTTGTAGTATAGAGCGCCCCCCGCGGACTCGATGAACTCGAGCGAGAGGCCGAAGGCGGACTGGGCCGCCTTCATGATCTTGATGCCCTCGCGGACGACCTCGGGGCCGACGCCGTCGCCAGGCAGGAGGTAGATCTTGAGGGGCACGGGGCCGAAAGTCCGCGCGCGGGGGATAAGGGTTGGGGGCGGGAGGTCAGGGGATTCTTGCGGTGGCGAGGACGTCGGAGCCCAAGAGGACCTTCAGCGTGCACCCGCGGAGGGAGAGAACGGCGCCTTCTTTTATGTGGCGTGGGCACCCCTTTGGGGTGCGCGCCTCGCGGCGCACCGGTTGCCATGCCCATCCTTGAAATCCGCGCTCTGCCGCAGAAACCCGGTGTCGACGTGCAGGGCGCCCTCAAGCGTGTCTGCACGGAGCTCGCGCAGCTGCTAGGCGAGCGGCCAACCGGCACCTGGGGGACGTGGGTCGAGCTCCCGCCCGGCTCTTACACCGAGGGCGACAACGCGCCCGCCGTCCAGCCCGACGCCACCCACCCGCCGGTCGTCCGCCTCTTCGCGTTCGAGGGGAAGTCCCCCGAGACGGTCGAGCGGATGATCACGCTCGTTGCGGAAACCTTGGCAGACGCGCTCCGGGTCGAGCCTGGAAATGTGTTCGTAATCTACGACGAGGGGCGCTCCGGCCGCGTCTACTCCGGCGGTTCCGTCGTCAAGAAGGAGGGGTGAGCCCAAGGGGGGACTGGGCCCGAATGGCGCGGCGCGAGCCCCATCGTCTGGAGGGACGGGGTCAATCGGGGGGTCTGACCACTTTGGGGGGTTGGGACCCGCGCCGCGCGTACACCTACTGTTCCTGGACCCAGGGGGGATAAGCTTCCTCGTACGGGCCTCGAATGGTATCCCGTTTGGTGAACAGGCCAGGCAACTGCCGGTCCAGCGGTAGCCGCGCGCTCGGCAAGAACATGTCCGCGCGCCCCCCCGCCTGGTTCGGAGGGACTCCCCACGTCCTAGCCCCATGGGGTGCAGGACCTGGGGAAGCGTTCGGGTGGGCGCGCGGGACGTGCCTTTGTGGCCAACAGGGACAAAAAGGGTTTCGGGGCAGCGCTCGAACATAATAATCAGGCGCGGGGAGGGGCCCCAGAGAAAACGGGGGGGACTTTCATATTGGGGGGGCGACGATCGAACCCCGGGTGCAGGCACCGTGAGCGCAGCGGCCCGACCGTCGGTCTTCATCGTCGATGACGAGGAGGCCCTCCGCGAGGTCTACGGAGGCTACCTCCCGATGAACGGGTTTGACGTTGTCGGGGAGGCCCAGGACGGGCAGGACGCGGTTGCCCAACTGGACTCGCTAACATTGCGTCCCGACGTGATCCTGATGGACCACCGGATGCCGCGCAAGTCCGGGATCGAGGCGTCCCGGGAGATCCTTGCGAAGGACCCGGAGATGGTCATCCTCTTCGTGACGGCGGACGGGAGCGTTGCGGACCAGGCTCGCGAGGCGGGAGCCAAGGCGGTGCTGGTCAAGCCCTTCGCCATGGCGGAACTCGCCGGCGCGCTCCGGAAGGTAGCCAAAGGGGAGCCGTAGCCGCGCGGGCCCTGCAGTCGGCGCCCCCGGGGGCGCCGTGCTCACCCCTGCGCGGCGGTCTTGGGCCCCGACGCGGGCGCGCTGTCCGAACCCCGTCCCTTGCCCAGGCGGCGCTCGACCTCAGCCACAAGTGCGGGCAGGAACGTCGCCAGGTCGGCCTCGACGGCGATGTCCGCAAGGTCGAACAGGGGCGCCTCGGGGTCCGTGTTCACTGCCACCAAGGTACGCGTCCCGGCAAGGCCGACCGTGTGGGCGGCCTGTCCGCTCACCCCGAGGCCGATGTAGAGCCGGGGTCGGATGAACGCGCCGGTCTGCCCGACCATTTGGCTCTGCGGCACCCACCCCTCGTCCGCCACGGGGCGCGTTCCGGCAAGCGTCCCGCCAAGCATGCGGGCAAGGACCCCGGCGGCCTCCACGCGCTCGGGGCCGCCAACGCCCCGGCCGACGCACACAACGACCTCCGAGTCCTTCACCGCGGGGCCTGCCGCAACCACCGCAGGCCGCTGCTCGAGGACGCGCGTGCGCGCCGCGACCGGCTCGAAGGACCGCACTTCGACCTCGGCCGCACGCCCCGGCTCCGGGACCGGCGCGCGGAAGACGTTCGGGCGGACCGTCGCTATCTGCGGCCGGTAGTCGGGGCACACGATGGCGGCGTTGACCAGACCCCCGAAGGCGGGCTTGATCATCTCGAGTTGCCGCGTATCCCCGTCCACGCGCAGGTCTGTCGAGTCGGCGCCGATGCCCGTCTTGAGGAGCACCGCCATCCGTCCCGCGAGGTCGCGGCCGTTGCGCGTCGAGCCCAAGAGCACGGCCTCGGGTCGGGTTTCCTCGATGAGTGGCACGAGCGCGTGGGCGTGTTGCTCGGCCGTGTAGGGCTCGAGCGACGGGTGTGAGAAGGAGAAGACCCGGTCGGCGCCACACGAGGTGGCCTCTTCAACCGCCGGCTTTGCGTCCTTTGCAAGGACGGCACAGGAGAGGGGGACATCGAGGGCTTTGCAAAGCTCCCGCCCCTTCCCGAGCAGTTCGCGTGTGATGGGGGCGAGGCGCCCCCGCTCCATTTCGCCCGCAACGAGCAGGCCGCGCCACTGCGCCTGGTCCCCAGGTTCCACGCGCGGCATCAGGTTCCCCCCTCGAGGGCTCCACGCCCCTCAAGCGCGTCCACGAGTTGGCGTGCGGCCTCAGCGGGCACCCCACGGATCCGCAGCGTGTCGCGCGTGGCCACGGGGGTAGCATCTACCCGCGCCACGCGCGTGGGTGAGCCGGCAGCACCGACCGCCTCGGGGGCAAGCCCGAGGTCGCCGATTCCCCACACCACGACGCGCGCGGCGGCCCGTTCGTCCCGGCGCCGCTCCCAGAGCACGTAGCGCGGGCGGTTGGACCCGCGCAACACGGAGACGACACAGGGGAGGGCGCCCTCGACGACCTCTTCGCCGCTTTCGAGCTCGCGGACGCACCGCACAAGCCCGCCCGCGGGGTCGACCTCGAGTTCACGCGCGAAGGTGACCTGGGCGGCGTCGAGCCAAGCCGCTATGGATGGCGGCACCTGCCCCGTTGCCGAGTCGCTCGTCTCGTCGCCCGCCAGGACCAGGTCGGCCCCCCCGGCCTTCTGCACCGCGCGGGCGAGCACCAAGCTCGTGGGCAACGTGTCCGATTCGGCCAGCGCGCGGTCGGAGAGGAGGTACGCTGCGTCCGCCCCGGCCGCAAGCGTATCGGCAAGGTTCGCCCGGACAAAGGGGGGGCCCATGGAGAACACCGACACCTGCGCGTCGTGCTCGTCCTTTAGGCGCAACGCCCACTCAAGGGCATTTGCGTCCGCGCCGTTCAGCACCGGCCGGGCGTCCTTGCGGTTCACCGTCTTGGTGACGGTGTCGAAGGAGATCTCCGCCGGGTCGGGGACGACCTTGACGCAAACGGCTACAGACAGCGCCATCACCTCACCTCCAGCACGCGTCCCACCAACGTCGACGTGTCGGCGATCTCGAGGCGCTTGCCAAGCCCCAGCGACGCGGCGGCGTCCTCGAACATCTGGACACACAGGGGGCAGGCGGTGGCAAGCACAGCGGCGCCCGCGTCGGCCGCCTCCTGGACCCGCGCGGTCGCGAAGCGGGCGCCTACGGGCACCTCCTGGAACGCGCCGCCGGCCCCTCCCCCGCAGCAGAGCGAGCCGTCCCGGTTCTCCTGCAACTCGACCAGGCGAGCCCCCGCGGCCCCGAGCACGGCCCGCGGAGCATCGAAGATCCGGTTGACGCGCCCTAGGAAACACGGGTCATGGTAGGCCACCTTCAGGCCGAGCTGGCCGGGCGGCCACAGGCGCCGCTCCTCCGCGAGCCGCGCCAGGTACTCCGTGTAGTGGAGCACCTCCACATGGTCGAGGCCGAGCCGCGGGTACTCGTTCTTGAGCGCGTTATAACAGTGCGGGGAGAACGTGACGACGGTCGAGGCCGCCGTGGACTCGATCGCCCGGATGTTCTGTCGCGCCAGTTCTTCGAAGAGGCCGGTCTCGCCCATCGCGAGGGCATCGTTGCCGCAACAGACCTCGTCGGGACCGAGCGTCCCGAAATTCACCTTCGCCACCTGCAGGGCGCGCGCGAGCGACCGGGCGCCTGTCGCCGCGCGCGGGTCGAATGCGGACTGGCACCCGACGAAGAGCAAGACGGGGAACTGGCCGTGGTCCTGCAGCCCAAGGCCCGTGGCCCACGCCGCCCGCTTGGATGCCGCCACGCCGTAGGCGTTCCCGCGGTCGGCGAGCCCTTCGAGTGCCCGCTGCACGCCCACGGGGAGGTTCTGCCGCTGGAGGGCCTCGTGCCGCGCGGCCCGCACGAGCAGCGGGGGGTCGATCCCGCGCGGGCACACTTGCGTGCAAGCCGCGCAGGCGGTGCACCGCCAGAGGTCGGGGTCGGTGAACCCGGTCCCGAGCTGGAGGCGGCGCAGCAGCCGCCGGGGGGAGAAGCCCTCTTGGCGGGGCGACCACGGGCAGACCGCCGTGCACTCGCCGCACTGGTAACACGCCTGCAGGTCGGGCACCGCCATCCGCAGCACCTGCGCCGCCTCGTCGTTTAGCCGTAGTGTCACGTGTTGTCCTCCCCGTGCTCCTTCAACGCCTTGCGGGTCGCCTCGACCTCGCCGTCCTTGATGCCCTTGACCACCGCGTCCATTTCCTCGATCTTACGGGCGAACCGCTCCCCCTCGGCCGCCGAGACCCACCAAAGCTGGAGCCGCTCGGGGGAGACCCCCTTGCGCTCGAGGCGCGACACCCACTTCGGTACGCGCTTGGCCGTCTGCTGGTTCGCCGTCAGGTAGTGGCAGTCCCCGGGGTGGCACCCTGTGACGAGCACCGCGCCTGCCCCCTTGGCAAACGCCCGGAAGACGATCCGGTCCGAGACGCGGCCCGAACACATCGAGCGGATGATTCGCGCCGACGGTGGGTACTGGCGCCTCGAGACCCCGGCCAGGTCGGCACCGGCGTACGAGCACCAGTTGCACGCGAACACGAGGACCTTCTGCTCGGGGTCGTGGGCAAGGGCCGCGTCGACCTGGGCGAGCACCTGCGCGTCCGAGAAGTGGGGCTGGTCGATGGCGTGGGGCGGGCAGGCCGCGACGCACGTGCCGCACCCCTGGCACACGGCCGGCTCGATGACCGCGATTCCCTTGGGCTTGCCGTCGTGCGGTTCCATCGAGATCGCCCCGTAGGGGCACACGAGCTTGCAGGCGGTGCAGCCGGTGCACTGGAGGATGTCCACGGTGGGAGCGAGCGGCTCGAGCGAGACCTCGTCCTTCGAGAGCAACCCGCCGACCTTTGCCGCGGTCCCCAGCCCCGCGACCCGCGCCTCCTGCACCTGGTGGGGCGACTGCGCCGCCCCCGCCAGGAAGACGCCGGCAACCGCCGTCTCCACGGGACCGAGCTTCGGGTGGAGTTCGAGGAGGAACCCGTCGGTGCCCCGCGGGACCTTGAGCATCTCGCCAGCCCCCTTCGGCCCGGGCTCTAGCCCCGTGGCCAGGACGAGGAGGTCCGTCTCCATCTCGACGTCGTCCCCGAGGAGCTCGTCGTACACGGTGAGGAGCCCGTCGTCCCACACCGGCGGCCGATCCGGCGAAAACCGGAGGAAGATGACCCCCTCGCGCCCCGCCTGCAGGTAGAGGTCCTCACCGCCGCGGGAGAAGGTGCGCATCTCCCGGTAGAGCACGCGCACGTGGTTCCCCTGCCGCTTGAGGTCGAGGGCCTGCTGGACCATCGACTCGCAGCAGTATCGCGAGCACCAGGGGCGATCCTTGGTGCGTGACCCGACACACCCGATGAACGTCACGCGCTTGTCCCTTACCACCTTCAGGGTGCGGTCGAGGTCGACGTTCGTCACGACCCGAGGGTCCTTGCCGTACCTGTACTCAGTGGGGCGATAGAGCTGCGCGCCGGTCGCGACAACGATCGCGCCCGCTTCGATGCGCTCGCCGTCCTTGAGCACCACGTCGAAGTTGCCGACGAACCCGCCGACACTGTCCACCTCCGTGCCGGTGTGCATCTGCACCCCGGCGCTCTTCGCCGCGGCGACCTGCGCCCCCAGGACCTTGCGAGCGTCGGCCCCGGAGGAGGAGAGGCGCCCGATCCGCTGGAGGGCACCGCCCAGTTGGGTCTCCCGCTCAACGAGGTGCGTGGGGATGCCCTGGGCGGCGATCGCCTTGGAGGCTGCAAGGCCCGCGGGTCCGCCCCCGATGACGAGGGCACGGCGCGTGAGTGGCGCCCCGAGGCGCTGGAGCGGCTCGAGTCGCCGCGCCTTGGCCACCGCCATCGCGGTGAGGTCCTTCGCCTTGGCCGTCGCCTGCGGGCGGTCCTTGTGCACCCACGAGTTCTGGTCGCGGATGTTGGCCATCTCGAAGAGAAATTCATTCAGCCCGGCCGCGCGGCACGCGGCTCGGAACGTCGGGTCATGCGTGCGCGGCGAGCAGGCGGCCACGACGACCCGGTTGAGACGTTTGTCGTGGATCGTCTTGGTGATCGCGTCGAGGGTGTTGGCCGAGCAGGAGAAGAGGTTCTCCTCCGCGTGGGCGACGCCTGGAAGGTCGCCCGCGAATTGCGCCACCGACCCGCAATCGACCGTCTTTGCGATGTTCGACCCGCAGTGGCAAACGAATACGCCGACGCGCGGCTCGCCCGCTGCGTCGATGGTCTCCAGCGGGTCGGCCGCGGGGGGCAGCCGGCCGCTCGTGAGAGAAAGAGCACGGGCGGCCGCGGCCGACGCCTCCGAGACGGAATCAGGGATGTCCTTGGGGCCGCCGGCGCCGCCGGCCACGAAGATGCCCGGTCGGGTGGATTCGACGGGGTCGCCGCCCCCCACCCCCTGGAGGAAGAAACCGTCCGGACCGCACTCGACTCCAAGGATCTGGGAAAGCTCGGCCGCCCCCTCGGCTGGGACTAGTGCAGTCGCCAGGACCACGAGGTCCGTCTCCTGCTCGCACAGCTTCCCTTCGCGCGTGTCCTCGTAGCGCACGACGAGGCGGTCGCCCCGCTTGGAGACACCTGCCGCCCGCGCGCGGACGAACTCGGCGCCGCCCTCCGCGGCCCGCGAATAGAACTCGTCAAACCCCCGACCGTAGGCCCGGATGTCCATGAAGAGGATACGCACGTGTTGGGCCGCGTCGTACTCCAGGAGCTGAACCGCGTGCTTCAGGGAGTACGTGCAACACACGCGCGAGCAATACGCGCAGGCTCGCTGGTCGCGCGAGCCGGCGCAGAGCACGATCGTCACGTCCTCCGGGGCCTTCCGGTCGGAGGGCCGCACCACCTGGCCGGCGGTCACGCCGGTGGCGGAGAGCATGCGCTCGAGCTCCGTCGAGGTGATGACGTCCTCCAGTACGCCGTACCTGAACCCCGTTAGGGGGGTCGGGTCGAGCGGCCGCGCGCCGGTCGCGACGACAACGGATGCGACTTCGAACTCCTCCACGCTGTCGGTCAGCTGGTCCCAGTCGATGGCCTTCGGGTCGCACGCCTCCACGCATAGGTTGCAGGCCAGGACGTTCGGCTCATTGAGGCAGTGGTCGAGGTCGACCGCGTAGGTGGAGGGGACGGCCTGCGGGAAGGGCTGGTAGATGGCTTTCCGAGCCTTGAGCCCCTCGTCGTACTCGTTGGGCACGATCACTGGGCACGCGCCCGTGCAGTCGCCACACGCTGTGCATTCGTCGGTAACGAAGCGCGTGCGCGAGCGGAGGCGCACGCGGAATGCTCCCGGCTCACCCTCAAAGCGCTCGACCTCCGTGAGCGTGTGGAACGTGATGTTCTTGTTCCGGAAGGCCGCCGACATCTTGGGCGCTTCGATGCACGTCGAGCAGTCCAGCGTCGGGAACGTCTTGTCGAGCTGGGCCATGATGCCCCCGACGGAGGGTCCCCTCTCCACGAGGTGGACGCGCGCCCCGGCCTCCGCCAAGTCGAGGGCGGCCTGGATGCCGGCGACTCCGCCGCCGACGACGAGCACCGACTCGCTCATCTGGACGACCCCCGGCCCGCCTTTCCAAGCGCAACGCCCCGGTCGAAGGCCGTCAGGTTCAACTTCACGACCTTCTTGGGAAGCATGTCGGAGATGGCGTGCTTGAGCGCCTCCGGCGAAACGAAGCCAGTGCTTCCGCAAATGGCGCCCAACATGACCGTGTTCGTGGCGAGCTTATTGCCCAACTTCTCGGCCGTGGCCGTGAAGGGGACGCCCACCGCACGCCGCTTCTCGCCCTTCGGGAGCGCGACGAGGTCCGAGTCGTAGAGCATCAGCGACCAGCCGTCCCGGGGCATGTGGTCGCCACCGTACAGGGAGAGGGCCTCCTGCGAGAGGACGACGAGCAGGTCAGGGTCGGCCACGCGGGGGTAGTCCACCGGCTCGTCCGAGACGACGACCTCCGCGGCGCACGCGCCGCCGCGCGCCTCGGGCCCGAATGACTGGGTCACGACGGCGTGCTTCCCGTCGTAGAGCGCCGCCGCCCGGCCAAGCGCCAGGCCCGCTAGGATGATCCCCTGCCCGCCGAAGCCCGCGAGCCTCGCCTCCTTGCGTCTCACCCGACCCCCCTCCTGGGCGGCGCCTCAGCCCGCGTAGCCTCGAGCATTTCGACGTAGCTCGGGTGTTCCACATCGAGAAACACACCAATGCGCAGGGATGCCGCCTTCTCCATGGTGAGCGCGACATGCTCGATCGCGGCCTTCGGGTCGAGGACGGCCTCCTGCCGGTAGTACTCCATCTCCGCGGCTCCCTCCCCGAGCTCGTTGCGCTTGCCAAAGCCGATCGGGCACGGCGAGACGACCTCGATGAACGAGAACCCCCGGTGTGCGAGCGCGCGCTCGAAAGTCTGCTCGAGTTGCCGGCAGTGGAGCGAAGTCCAGCGCGCGACGAAGGTCGCCCCCACCCCTTTGGCAAGTTGCGGGAGGCTAAACGGCGGGTCGATGCTTCCCTCGGGGGAGGTCGTGGTGACGGCCCCCACCGGGGTGGTGGGCCCGGACTGGCCGCCGGTCATTGCGTAGTTGAAGTTGTTGATGCACACGACCATGAGGTCCATGTTCCGTCGGGCGGCGTGGATGAAGTGGTTCCCGCCGATGGCGAAGAGGTCGCCGTCGCCGGAGAAGACCGTGACCTGGAGCGACGGGTTAGCGAGTTTGAGGCCCGTGGCGAACGGGATCGCGCGTCCGTGCGTCGTGTGGTACGAGTCGAGGTTGACGTACCCGGCGACGCGGCCGGTGCAGCCGATACCCGAGACGCACACGTGGCTCTCGGGGGGGGTGGGCGACCGGGAAACCGCCTCGAGGTACGCGTTCATGACGGGACCGATGCCACATCCTGGGCACCAGATGTGGGGGAGTCGGTCGGCGCGGAGAAGCCGGTCAAGGGGGTGCGTGTGCACGGGCAGTTCGAGGCCACCGACATGCGTCTTGGGAGCCAATGGCTCCCGGCTGATGGGGGAGGGTCCGGCCATGGCGATCAGGCCCCCTTGAGCGCGTCGAGGATTTCCTTCGGCAAGAGCATCCGGCCCCCGGGCGACGTCACGCGCGTGACCGGGCCCCCGATCGCGTGCTCCACGAGCATCGACAGCTGCCCGGTGTTGAGCTCGGCTACGGCGAGGCGGTCGACCTTTTCGGCAAGCGTGCGCAGCCGCTCCACCGGCAGCGGGAAGAGCGTCTTGAGGCGGAGCATCCCGGCGCGGATGTCCGCGCGCCGCCCAGCGTTCACGGCAGCCAGCGCGGAGCGCGCCGAGCAGCCGAAGGTCACCACGGCCACCCGGGCGTCGTCGAGGTACACCTCCTCGAAATCGGCAAGCTCGGCCGCCTGGTCCCGCACCTTGCTCTGGATGCGCTCGACGAGCAGCGCCTGCGCCGACGCGTTGATCGCCGGGTAGCCGCGGTCGTCGTGGGTCAGCCCGGTCACGTG
>CBEUCC010000009.1:0-38973 GCA_965541515.1 uncultured Thermoplasmata archaeon | reverse complement strand
ACATGTCCGACGCCCGGATCTACCTCAAGATCTGGCGGACGGACACAGTCCTAGAGGGCAACTGGGGTGTCGCGCGCGTCTACGCCGGCTACATCCGCCAGTCGACGATCACCCTTCCATGGATCAACCCGGCCCCCCATGGCAACATCGCGCTGCCAGACAACTCGGAGGTCTACTCCACCGGCGTCCCCGTCGTGTTCTCGACGTGGGGTTCCAACGACCCGACCGAGCCGCTCAACGACCTCATCACCAAGTGGACATTCGGCGACAACACAACGCCCCGCTACACCGGTTCTGAGGACAACGTGACGCATGTCTTCGTGCAGGAGGGCTGCTACAACATCAGCATGAACATCACCAACTCCCTCGGCTTTTCGGACGAACTCCAGCGCACGATCTGCGTCATCTACAAGAATATCCCGCCGTCGGTTTCGGCCACGGTCCTCTTCGAAGGCCAGCCGGTCATCACGGAGTTCGACGGTTTCGCCGGGGTCCCGTACAATTTCAGTGCGGTCTACGATGACTTTGACGACGGCAAGGAGAGCGTGACCCTCAAGTGGGACTTTGCCGATGGCTCGCCCATCACCAACGAGACCAACGTGACGCACACCTTTGCGGGAATCGGAGAATACGTCGTACGCCTTGAGGGCCACGACGGCACGGAACCGACCACATCCCTCCTCACCATGCGCATCTCCAACAACCGGCCGCCCGTAATGGTCATCGACTGTCCGACCCGCGTAAACAAGGGCGATGTAATCACGTGCTCGGCAATCGGGAGCTTTGACCCCGACGGGTTCAGGATCGTGAGTTACTGGTGGGACTGGGGCGACCGCTTCTGCACGGCCGAGACCGTGAATAGCGCCTGCGACGCGTCGACCCCCGTAGCCTCGCACCGGTACCCGGTGGCCGGCGTATACAACGTGACACATATCCAGGGTGACGAAATCTCGATCAACACGACGATCATCCGGATCACCGTCAACGACCAGCCGCTGGCGGTGTGCCCCGCACCGATCTCCAACGAGACCACACGGACGATCAGTGTTGACGGCGCCCTCTCAAGGGACCCGGACGGCGACCCGCTGCTCTTCCGCTGGAAATTCGGCGACGGGGACGAGACGGACTACAGCCCCGTCCCGACGGCCGAGCACGCGTACTTCGTGCCCAAGCCCGAAGGGTACACGGCGACACTCGTCGTATTCGACGGCCTCTGGTCGCACCAGTGCACCTTCGCGGTGCGCATCGAGTTGATCAACGACCCGCCGGTTGCGGGCATCTGGTGCGGCACGACTGACCTCTGGGTGGGCGACGTGCTGCGCTGCTCGGCCAACCAGTCGATCGACGAGTTCGTGCTAAGCTACTGCTGGGACTTTGACGAGTCCGATGGCATCGGGTGCGTCGACGACTTCCGACGCGATGTGACCCGGGTCTACTCCTTCGCGGGCCAGTACACGATCACGTTAGAAGTCACGGACAACAAAGGTAAAACCGACGTGGCCTCGTCCAACGTCGTCATCCGTGACAACCCCGGGTTCTGCAACCAGATCTTCGACATGACGCCGTTCCTGGCGCAGACCGCTCGGGCCCCCCCCGAACAGCGGCAGGGGGAGTTCGACACCGACACGACGCAGTTCGGCGGAGAGGGCACCGCCGTGAAGCGGGGCTGTTGGGTCTCCTATTCGATCGACATGAAGGCGGACGACCTGGTCTTGCTCGACATCAACATCGTTACCGACGAAACGGCGCTCGAAGGCACGGTTGTGGATGTGCTCACCTTTGACGTGGCTAATTTCTTCTCTTACAAGGACAAGGACCTGGCGACATTGCCGCCGAATTCGCTCGACACCCGGTGCTTCCAGGTCGGCTTGGTCGGGCAGCTCCACTGTGAACTTACGGCCGCACGGGCGGGCACGGTCTATTTCGTACTCGACAACCGGGACCGGCCCGTTCTGACGGACTCCGAGGGGCCGGTGGCGTACCGCGTACACGCGTGGATGCCGTGGCCCCCTAGTTCGCCGGTCGACCCGGCACTCGTGCCGTTCCTGATCGGCGGGGCCGTGGCTGCGGTCGGATTGGTGGCGGCGTTGGTACTCATCAGCCGCAGGCAGGAGCAGAACTACTAGTCCCGGGCCGGCGGCTCCTCTACGAACTCCACGAGCACGCCGTGGCAACTGCGCGGGTGCAGGAAGCCGACCATACAGCCGCGGGCGCCCGGCCTTGGCGCCTTGTCGATCAGTTCGACGCCGGCCTTGGCGGCAGCGTCAAGGGATGCCTGGGCCGACTCGACCTCGAACGCGAGGTGGTGGATGCCCTCGCCGCGCTTCTCGATGAACCGGGCGATCGGCGAGTCCGGGGCCGTGGCCTCCAACAGCTCGATGCGCCCGCCGGCTGCCGTGGGCAGGAAGGCGGCGCGCACCTTCTGGTCGCGGACCTCCTCCACGTGGTCGGGTGCAAGCCCAAGGACGCCCGTCCAGAAGCCGACGGTCGAGTCGATCGACCGCACAGCGACGCCGATGTGCGACACGCGCCGAACCGCGCCCGCCCCCCGCTCAGCCAAAGAGACCGCCGTACGGGGCAGGCCCAGGGGCAGGCTTAATCCTATTCGTGGCGCACCCAGCCGTACCCTACCTCAAAAGGGTGAAATAGAGCTCTCAAACTCGAAGGCGCTGTGCGAAGAGCCGGGAACCGACACCGGGGCCAGGCGGCCCGCGCGAGGATCGTCGCAGCCGCGTTGACGATCGTGCTTCTGCCGGCGGCACTCCCGGCGGACGCAGACGTGTCGGCCGGGGACTGGGTGATCGACGGGACACTTGTCCTGGAGAACACCACCCGGGAGCAGGCCGGTGCGGTCGTGGTCCGGGCGGGCGCCGTCCTTACGATCCGCAACGCGACCCTCGCGTTCAACCTTTCCCGGGAGGGGGGGTATGCCCTCACGGTGCAGCCCGGCGGCACGCTCCGCATGGAGAACTGTAGCGTGCACTCCCTGACGGAAGGACTCCACTACAACTTCCTGGTGGAGGGGCGCCTCGAAATGCGCGGTTGCGACGTCCGGGACATCCGCGGCGA
Source organism: uncultured Thermoplasmata archaeon (assembly GCA_965541515.1). Taxonomy (GTDB): domain Archaea; phylum Thermoplasmatota; class DTKX01; order DTKX01; family DATEUP01; genus DATEUP01. The sequence goes on along the minus strand of CBEUCC010000009.1, from coordinate 35,904 downwards.
TTCCGGGCTCGGGGGGATCGAGATCACGGGCGGTGATGTGCTCATCGAGGACTCGACGCTCCACCACAACAAGTACTACGGTGTATTCATCCGGTCCGGCAGCCCGGTCATCCGCAACACGACCTTTGACACGCAGGCGGTCGCCATCTCGGTCCTCCCGGGGGCCAGCGCGACCATCGAGGACGTGGTCATCCGCAACTCGACGCGCATCGGGCTCAAGGTCGCGGACGCCGCGCCCGTCGTGCGGAACCTTACCGTCCTGGGCAGCAGCAACTTCGCCGTGGGGGCGATCGGTTCCACGCTTGATGTAGTGGGGTGCCGGATCAGCGGGGGGTTGGTCGGGATCGATGCCGTGCAGTCCACAACGGGCCGGGTGGAGGGCTGCGAGTTCTTGGACCTCTCGACGGGCGTGCGCGCCCTGGAATCGTCGCTCACCGTGAACAACGGGACATTCGTCTCGGTGGCCACGGGTGTGAACGGCACGCGCTCCGTCGTGGAGGTCATGAACTCGTCGTTCTCAGCCTTGGGGGTGGGCGTGCGGGTGGTCGGGCCGGTCGACGGTGTCTACGGTGGGCAGGCCACAGACAACTCGTTTTGCGGCCCGGGGACCGCGTTCGAGGTCCACACCTCCTCGTTCTACATCGGCGACAACTCGTTCTGTCCGGACGTCACGTCGCTCCGGGTCTTCCATCGGGTTACACTCGATGTGCGCGAGCCGGACGACAGGCCCGCGGCCGTGGCTATCGTGGACCTGACGGACGCCGACGGGAACCCCGTGTTCACCGGCGCGACCGACGTCGACGGCACTGTTACGGCGTCCTTGGAGGAGTACCGGCTCGTGCCGGGCGGCGAGCGTCACAACGTCACACCGCATGCGGTGCGAATCAACCACCGCGGACAGCTCACGGTGACCACAATCAACGCCACGGCCGAGACGACCGTCCAGATCACGCTCGCGCCCGAAGACCCAACGCTGCCGGCCCCCCTGAGGCGGGAAGGGCTGCTCTTCATGGGGGGGGTCTTTGCCGTTGCTGCTGGCGTGGGTGTGCTCGTCGTCCGGCGGGCGGCCACGCGCCGGAAAGAGGAGGCCCGGTCGCGCCCACGGGGGAGCCGGCGGCGGGGGCCGAGGTCGGGCCGCTAGCGCGGTCGTGGGCGGTTGGACCGGGTCATGGTGTAGTCCGGCGGTCGGCCGCCACCGGCCCACCCCGCCCAACCCGAAGGGAGGCTGCTCGATGGTGCCACCGCCGCAAAGCGCAAAGCCAATACGGTGAACCCGTATCGCCGCGCCCGTAACGGGCCGATGGTCTAGCGGCTATGACGGCGCCCTTACAAGGCGCAGATCGGCGGTTCGAATCCGCCTCGGCCCACTCCTTGCCCATGTCTCCCGGAGCCGGTACGGGGCTGGGCCCGGCGCGGGAATAACCTTAAGAGCCGATTTGCGCCATCCGGCGGTTCGTGGACAAGTCGTCCTTTGTCGCGAAGGAGCTCTTCTTCACCCACGGCGTTGGCCGCCACCAGGAGAAACTCACCTCGTTCGAGCTGGCGCTTCGAAACGCCGGCATCGCCGCCCTGAACATCGTCCGCGTCTCCTCCATTTTCCCGCCGGGTTGCACCATCGTCCCCAAGGAGGAGGGCCAGAAGCGGCTGAGCCCCGGACAGGTCTCATTCTGCGTGCTGGCCGAGACTTCCTCGAACGAGCCGCACCGTCTCGTAGGCTCCTCTATCGGCTGTGCCATTCCGGCCGACCCGATGCAGCACGGTTACCTCTCGGAGCACCACTCGTACGGGTGGAACGAGCAGAAGTGCGGCGACTACGCCGAGGACCTCGCGGCGTTCATGATGGCCTCCACGCTCGGCCTCGTGGACGAAAACGCCGTCAAGTGGGACGAGAACAAGAACGAGTGGCGCATCTCCGACAAGATCGTCCGGACGATGAACGAGACGGTCGTGGCCGAGGTCCAGGAGGACGGTCGGTGGACGACGACCATCGCCGCGGCCGTCCTGCTCATCTGACGCCCCGGTCTGTACGGTCGGGAAGGCGTCAAATCCCAGGGTGTCGCTCCACCCCGTCGGATGGCGCGCAGCCGACCGCGAGGCAAGGAACAGCCGCCGCCCCACGGGTTCCTGGGCAAACTGCGTTGGAAGCTGGGGCGGCCCCCCGGGCCTGGCGAGGGTAGGCTCGTCGTGGCCCTCTACGCGCTCGTTACAGTGGGGCTCGTACTCTCCCCCTTCGTGACGACCGACGTCCCCGACCCCCAGGGCAAGCCAGCCCCTGAGTTCTCGCTTGCGACTTGGGACGGGGGCACCTACCACCTCGCGACACACCTCGGCTCTAGCCCGATATTTCTCGAGTTCATGCACCCGGATTGCTCGCATTGCCGGGCCGTGTCACCCACCTTGAACTCGGCGTACGAGGCCTACGGGTCGCAGGTCGTCTTCGTGAGTGTCGCGATCCCCCTCCCGTCGTTCGACGATCCAACCGCGGCAACGGTCGGTGCCTTTAGGCAGACCTACGAGCACGGTTGGACCTACTGCGTGGCCACCGACGACCGCGTCGCAAAGGACTACAGCGTAAGCGGGACGCCCACGTTCTTCTTCATCTCGACAAACGGCACGATCGATTCCAAACACGAGGGCGAGATCGGGTTCGGCTCGCTCGCCCAAAACCTGCAGCGCATCATCGGGGGCTGAACCGGGTGGCGAAGCGCGGTCGCAAGGGGGGGCTCGAGCCGGAGGAGTTCGCCGGGCTGCGCCTTGCCCTCTGGCTGAGCCTGGCTGGGTACATCCTTGGCGGCTACCTCGTCCTGAACCACTTCGGGGTGAGTGACGCGGGCTTCTGCAAAGTGGGCGACATCTCCGACTGCGACCTCGTTAACCGTTCGCAATACAGCCAGATCCTGGGCGTCCCCGTTTCGCTCTTGGGGGCCGTGGGATTCCTGACCGTGGCGTTCTTCGCCACGGCGCGCCTCGTCGACGCAAAGTCCTCGCTTGGCCGCTTGGCTCGCCCCGCCCTTTCGGCGGCGACCGTCGGCGGGATCTTCGTGGGGATCTACCTCACGATGATCGAGATCTTTGTGCTCAACACGCTATGCCTGCTATGCGTTGCCTCCTTTGCCCTCTTCCTCGTCGTGGCATACTCGATGCGCCGGACTCTCCTCTTGCCATGGCGAAAAGCGTGGAAGAAGCCCCCAGGGCAACTGCCAGCAGAACGGGGCTAGGCCCTGCCCCTCGGTTGCCCGCCAGCAGCCCGGGTGGCATGGGCTTTTTCACCAGGGAACACGTGGGGAGGGCCCCAAGCACCTGGGAAGGACGCGTGATATCGTGGCTAAGCTAGAGACTTTCTCGAGCGTTGGAATCTTTACGAAGAACATGGCGCGGGCGAAGGAATTCTACACCAAGAAGGTCGGGCTCAAAGTACGCGACGAGATGAAGGAGTTCGGGTACCTCGAGTTGGGCACGAAGGAGAAGGGGCCCGACGCGGGTCTGAACATCTGGGAGCCCGCCAGTTGGGGGTCCGAGGCGAAGGACCTCGCGGGGAAGATCGGCGGGCCCACCGGCGTCGCCTTCTGGACGCCCAACCTCAAGAAGACCGTCGAGTCCTTGCGGCGCAGGCGCGTCAAGGTGGAGACCTGGGACACCGGTGATTACCCCATGGCGACGTTCTACGACCCGGACGGCAACGGGGTCTTCCTGGTGGGCCCCAAGCGGCCGCGCACCAAGACCGTCGGACTTACGAGCCTGGACTTCGTCACCATCGCCACGCGCGACGCTAGGGCGGCCGGGCGCTTCTTCCAGGGGGCCTTCGGGATGAAGAAGAGCGACGACCCGTCGCTTGCCGAGTACCGGCTCTCGCCCCGCGGGACTGCACTCATGCCCTTTGCGCCGAGAAAGGCGAACTACGAGGACCCCGACGACTACAAGTCGGACATGGAGGCCATCGGTGAGAACACGGCGTGCATGTTCGTCACCCGCGACATCGACGGGTTCGCGCGCCACCTGAAGCGCAGGCGGGCAAAGGTGCTTGCAGGGCCCGAGCAGGCGGAGTGGGGCGGGATCGAGATGCGTGTCGCCGACCCGTCGGGCAACAAGTACTTGATCGTGCAGCCGCCGAAGCGCGGCTAGGGCGGCCCTACAGGTGCCCCACGATCTCGCGGGCAAATTCGCTCGTCTTGACAGGTGTGACCGGTGGGTCGAGCTGCCGCGCGAAGTCGTACGTAACGACCCTTTCCATGATCGTGGCCTCGAAGGCCCGTTCGATCGCGTCAGCGGCCTCCTTCCACCCCATGTGGCGCAGCATCATGCACCCCGATAGGAGCAGCGAGCCCGGGTTCACCTTGTCCTGGCCCGCGTACTTGGGCGCCGTCCCATGCGTCGCCTCAAACAGCGCCACGCCGTCGCCCACGTTCCCGCCGGGCGCGATCCCCAGGCCCCCGACCTGGGCGGCGGCGGCGTCCGAGAGGTAGTCTCCGTTCAGGTTGGTCGTGGCCAGGACCGAGTACTCCGACGGCCGGGTCAGCAATTGCTGGAACGCGTTGTCCGCAATCCGGTCCTTGAGCAGGACCTTGCCCTCCGGCACCTTGCCGCCGTGGCTGTCCCACAGTTCCTTCTCCGTCACGACCTGGTCGCGGAACTCCTGTGTCCCGACGGCGTACCCCCAGTCGCGGAACGCCCCTTCCGTGAACTTCTGGATGTTGCCCTTGTGGATGATCGTCACCGACGGGCGCCCGTGCTCGACCGCATGCTCGATCGCCCGGCGCACGAGACGCTTCGAGCCAAACTCCGAGATGGGCTTGATGCCGATCCCCGACCCCTCCCGGATGTTGGCGCCCATCTCCTTGGTGAGGAAGTCGCGGACCTTGCGGTTGGCCTCCGTCCCCTCCTGCCACTCGATCCCCGCGTAGACGTCCTCCGTGTTCTCCCGGAAGATCACCACGTCAAGCTTCTCGGGGTTCTTCATCGGCGAGGGCACACCGCGGAAATACCGGACCGGGCGGATGCACTGGTAGAGGTCGAGTTGCTGGCGCATCGCGACATTCAGCGACCGGATCCCGCCCCCCACGGGCGTGGTGAGCGGCCCCTTGATGGCTACCCGGTACTTGCGGATCGCCCCGACCGTAGAGGCGGGCAGCCACTCACCCGTCGCATTGTGCGCTTTGGCGCCCGCGAGGATCTCCATCCAGGCGATGCGCCGTTTGCCCGCGAACGTCTTCTCGACGGCCGCGTCCAGGACCATCCGAGTCGCACGCCAGATGTCCGGACCCGTCCCGTCCCCCTCGATAAAGGGGATGGTGGGGTCGTCCGGCACCTGCAGGCGACCGCCGCCAAACCCGATCGCATGGCCGCCGGGCTGCTCCGCCATGGACACCCCCCCGAGGCGCGGTCAGTTCTCCCCGATGTCCGGGAAGTGCTGCTCAGCGACCTTCTCCATCTCGTTGTCCGCAAGCGCCGTCGTCCGCCCCTCCTCGAAGATCTTCATGATGTCGGCGTAGAGGGTCGCTACCCGCGGGTCGTCCTTGCCGACCTTGTGGCCGCCCGTGAGGCGGTAGTGTGAGTTGAGCCAGAAGGCGATCCCCGCCGTCCCCGAGTACGAGGTGATGCCAACTCCAGGTGGGATCCCGAGCAGCTTCTCGGTGTCAAAGGGTAGGTACATCTCGACATTCTTTAGGACGCCGTCGGCGTGAATTCCGGCCCGCGTGACGTTGAAGTTCTTCCCCGTGATCGGCTGAAACTCAGGCGTGGTGTAGCCTAGCTCCTTCTCGTAGTAGTCGACGATGTCCGCGATGACTCGCGTGTCCATCCCGTCGAAACCGCCCTTGAGGCCGGCGTAGTGGAAGGCCATCATCTCCAGCGAGATGTTGCCAGCGCGCTCTCCGATTCCGAGCAACGTGCAGTTGTTGCGGGCCGCCCCGAACATCCAGGCCGACACCGCGTTTGCGATTCCAAGGTTGAGGTCCATCTGCCCGTGGTACTCCAGCCACTGCGCCGGGACATCGCAGATGTTTCGAAGCACATACGAGAGCTTGGGGATGGAACGGGGCAAGGCCGCGGCCGACCACGGGACGCCCACGCCGAGGGTGTCCGGGTAGCGGATAATGACGGGTTGGTCATAGTGCTCCGAGAGCTTCATGAGCTTGCGGACGAAGGGTACGACGACACCGTACACGTCCGATCGAGTGGAGTCCTCCAAGTGGCACCTGCAGGAGTACCCGGCCTTCAGGACATCCTCGACGAGGTCGAGGTACCCCTGGACGACCTCTTTTCGCCCCTTCGAGCCGTACTTGTAGAAGATGTGGTAGTCGGAGATCGACGTCAGGATGCCTGTCTCCCGGAGTTCGAGCCCAGTGTCCGCCTTGATCGCTTTCGAGGTCTCGGCGAAGAGCCGCACGTCCGGCCGGGCCGCACGAATCCATGCGGTCACCTTGGGCATGCCACCGTGGCGGAGGCACTCCTTCACTGCGTCGACGTCCCGCTTGGTGTATAGGAAGAACTCGGACATGGAGATCTTCTCCTGCGGCCCGCCGAGCCGCTGGAGCAGGGTGTACAGGTCGACCATTTGCTTGGTCGTGTAGGGCTCGCGCGCCTGCTGGCCGTCCCGGAATGTCGTGTCCGTGATCCAGATCTTCGCGGGGACGTCGATGGGCACCTCTACGTTGTCGATGGGCATGATGGGGGCGCTCGTCCAGGGGAAGATGTCACGGTAGAGCTTGGGCTCGGGGATGTCCACGACCCCGACGTCGGGCATGTCGACGGCTTCCTTCTTGACGTAGGTCAGGAATTGCTTCTGGGCCCGTTCATCTCGATCCATGTTGGCTAGCTCCTCCCATTGCGGCGCGGGGGGGGCGCGTCGGGAGAAGGTCAAGCGCATTTCGCATATAGGGAATTGCCGCCAGGATCGTAGGCAGTCTCACGGCGCTCGGCCAAGGTGCCAGGGAGCCCGCATCGCGCGTTTGTGATGTCAGGGTTTGGCGTCCGAAGGCCCCTGGAAGCGCGCGGCACACATGTCCAAGCGCGGTGGCTTTCGCTCCACTCCCCCCACCGCCTTCAAATGGGGCGGTTCTTCATGGGTGGTGTGGCGTGGGGTGGAGATAGAATCCGCGGTGTCACGTGCTTGCCATGACCTTTGCCCGCGCGAACACCGCCTCGAGCATCTCCTCCGTGAGCAGCCCCGTCTGCGTGTTTCGCTGGCTCGGGTGATAGGAGGCCACCCCATGGACCGTGCCCAGCACGAACTCGGATCCGTGGCCGAAGCGAGGCAGTGGACGGGGGACCTGCCCGCCGTTGCTTTCCCACGCCCGCAGGAACTCGCGCATTGCAAGTTGCCCCAGCACCACGACGACGCGCAGGTTCGATAGCGCGGCGATCTCCCGCTGCAAGTACGGGCGGCAGTTGGCAAACTCCGTGGGCGTCGGCTTGTTGTCGGGGGGAGAGCATCGCGCGGCCGCCGTGACGTAGCAGTCCCGCAGGACCATCCCGTCGTCCCTTGCGGTCGACGTGGGCTGGCTTGCGTAACCCGCACGGTGCAGCGCTCGGTAGAGGAAGTCGCCGCTGCGGTCACCCGTGAACATCCGTCCGGTGCGGTTGCCTCCGTGGGCCGCCGGTGCCAGTCCAACGACCAGCACGCGGGCACGGCCGTCCCCGAGCCCTGGAAGGGGGCGGCCCCAGTAGTCCCAGTCGAGGAACGCTGCGCGCTTCTGCTTGGCCACCCCTTCGCGGTAGCGCACGAGGCGCGGGCACCGCCGACACACGACAACCTCGCGGTCGACGTCCCTGAGTCCCAAGGGACCCGGCGGTCGCCAACGGATGTGCCGCCTGGAACCCACACAATCACCGCCGACAATCAAACGAGTGCACCGCAACGCATATTTCGGTGACGCCCCTGTCCGGCCAATTCCGCCGGCAAGGAGGTTCCCAACCCGTGAAACACCACGCAACAGCAGTTCTCCTTCCTGTCGTGGTCTGCACGGTCACGCTGGTCCTTGCAGGGTGCTTTGGTCCACCGCCGCCGGACGCTCCTGGTCGCCTGGTTCTCCAGTCGACGACATCCGTGAGGGACTCGGGCCTGCTCGACGCCATCCTACCCGACTTCGAAGAGGCCTACAATGCGAAGGTCGCCGTCGTCGCTGTGGGGTCCGGACAGGCGATTGAGAACGCCAAGCGAGGCGACGGTGACGTCCTGCTCGTACACTCGCCCGCGGCAGAGCAGGCGTTCATGGACGATGGGAGCGGCGTCGCGCGCTGGCCTATCATGTACAACTATTTCGCGATCGTCGGACCGGACGGCGACCCCGCGGGCGTCCGGCATGCGACGAGCGCGGCCGACGCCTTCCAGAGGATCCTCGACAACCGGTCCACCTTTGTCTCCCGTGGGGACAACTCTGGCACCCACGCCAAGGAGAAGTCCGTCTGGTCCTTGATCTCCCAGGACACGGCGGGCTTCTCGGCTTCCTGGTACAAGTCGATCGGAAGGGGGATGTCAGATACGTTGCGGACTGCTTTCGAGCTCGTAGCGTATACCCTCACCGACGAGGGGACCTACTGGTCGCTCCCTGATATCGGTCCCGATTCGCCGGCCGGTGGGCTCTACGTCGTGCAGGGCGGGCTCGCGCATCCGGCGGGCGACCTCAAGAACGCGTATTCTGTCATCCAGCTGAACCATACCCGGCTCCCCGACATCAACAGGGACCTCGCCGAGAAGTTCGCTCTGTGGATCACATCTCCCGAGACCGCCGCCTTGATCGAGCTCCACACGATCGATGGGCACCAGCTCTTCTTCCCAGACCCCCGCCGTTCGTGAGTGTTCCCCGTGGCCGAGACAGTCCTCATCGACATTGCGCTCCTGAGTCTCTTCATATCGGGCGGCGCCACGCTCCTTTCGACCGCGGTGGGCGTGCCTGCGGGCACGTGGCTTGGCGGGCGCGAATTCCGCGGGCGGCGAGCCGTGCGAGCCCTTCTTCACTCGCTGTACGGGCTGCCGCCCGTCCTCCTCGGGCTGTTGCTCCTCTTGATGCTCTCACGCACGGGCCCCCTCGGGGCGCTCCGGTGGCTCTACACGCCCCAAGGGATGATTCTCGCACAGTTCCTGCTCACACTTCCCTTTGTCCTTGGTCTTACTTGGAACGCCGTCGGCGACGTGAACAGCGCAGTGCGGGACACCGCGCGTACGCTTGGGGCCGACGGGCGCCAGTACATGTGGGCGCTCGTACGCGAGGCGCGGCTGGGGATCCTTGGCGCCGTCATGGTCGCGTTTGGACGGGCGATCTCGGAGGTCGGCGCGGTCATCATCGTGGGCGGGAACATCCAGGGGGAGACCGAGGTGCTGACGACCGCCATCGTCAAGGAGACGGGCCAAGGTGACTTCCCGGTCGCGATCGGGCTCGGTCTCATCCTGCTCGCCCTGTCCCTAGTTGTGTTTGCGTCCCTGACGATGGCGCAGGGGCGTGAGCAATGAGATCCGGCGACCAATTGGAAGAGGTTGGGGCAGCCATGGAGGCCAAGGGGCTCGGCAAGTCCTATGGCGGCCGCCGTGTCCTCGACGCCATCTCGATCGACGTGCGCAAAGGGGAGCTTCACGTGGTGCTCGGCCCCAGTGGATCGGGCAAGACGACGCTGCTCCGGCTTCTGAACATGCTCGAAGTGCCCGAGGGCGGGCGTGTCCTCTTCGGAGGGCGGGACGTGACCCTGCGGCCCCGGCAGCGCGCGCCTACGCCGGCCCAGAAGGAGGCCCGCTCCCGGACGGCCATGGTGCTCCAGAAGCCTGTCGTGTTCCGGCGGAGCGTCCGAGAAAACGCGGCATTCGGTTTGCGGGTGCGCGGGGTCCCCAGGGAGGAGGCGAGCCGTCGTGCCGACAAGGCGCTCACGAGGCTTGGCATCGGAGACCTCGCCGACCGGCCGGCCCGCCGCCTCTCGGGCGGCGAGCAGCAGCGCCTAGCGTTTGCGCGTGCCAGTGTACTCGACCTCGACTTCCTCCTGCTCGACGAGTTCACCGCAAACCTCGACCCGCCCAACGTGCTCGCCCTCGAGGCCGCTGCGCGCCAATTTGCCCACGATCGCGGCGGAGGAGTCCTGCTTGTGACACACGACCTCTTCCAGGCGCGGCGGGTGGCCGACCGGATCAGCCTGCTGGCAGACCGGGCGGTCGTGGAATCGGCGCCCCGCGAGGACTTCTTCGAGCGGCCGCAGGACGCCCGCACGCGCCGGTTCATCTCGGGGGAGGCGCCGCTCTGACGCCCCGGCCAGCACGGGCCAGACCGGGATTTTCCGACGGTCCATTGACCCATCCAGTCCTGTTGAATGGAGGGCGCCAGCCGGGCCGCGGCGCCAGGCGGCCCGGGGGGGTTTCAATCGCGGAGAAGCACCACGCAGCAGGCGCGGACGGCCCCGTGCCGGACCTGCTCAAGGACTTCCGCGGGCGCCGGGAGGCCCGTGGCTAGCGCTTGTCGGCCGGCTTCGCGTCGCCACCGGAGCCCCGCCTTCCAAGCGCCCGCAGTTCCGTGATCCCAAAGGTGCGCGTGTAGATCCGTGAAAGTGCCAACTGCGCGGAAAGCGTGATGATCAGCGCCGCCAGCGAGCACCAGACTACCGAGTAGGTGGTAAGGCCCAGGAATGTGACCGGCTGGTCGAGCGGGAAAGGCATCATCGGCCACAGCGAGAACACCGCCGTCGGGATCATGAGCAGCAACGAGACGCGGACCAGGACCTCGAGCCCGAGTTGGAGGCGCCATGAGGCCTCGAGCGACTGCTCGGAGAGCTTGGCGCGCACGGCGTTTGAGATCAGTTCGATCGTCGTCTCCATGTTGGTCTTCAGGCCCATGAGCCGGTCGAGTTCGTCGGCCAGCCTGGAGAGGTCCGGCTTGACCCCCTTGAGCGGGAGGAACCTCGCGCCCCCGCGCTCGAGCGTGAAGAAGAACTCACGGACGAGGTAGAGCGTTGGCGAGAAGTGCTGCTCGAGGAAGCGGTGGATGTCGAAGAGCGCGGTCTGGATACCGGCCGACTTGAAGCTCTCGTCGAAGACATTGTCGTAGACGACCCCCAGCAGTCTCGACTGCCGCTGGATCGCGCCCATCATCTCGGCCACGCACGACTCCGCGATTTGCAAAAATACGAACTCGCGGAACGACCCGAGCGGCTTGAACCCGCCCTCTGTCCGCGCGTGGACGGCGCTGTCCATTACCTTGCGCGCGTCGGCGATCGGGTCGTCGGGCACGTCCGGCGGGTGGACCGTGACAATCGCCGACTCCCCCGCTGCGACGAGCACACAGAATCGCGGCGTGGCCAAGCTGCGGACCAGGTAAGGCCACCCAAGGATCGATCGCTTCTCCTGGTTCTGGACGACGTAATGCTCTCCCGACACATTCGCTTCGAACGGAGCGAGCGCCCGCTCGGCGTCTTCCGCTTCGATGTCGACCCATACCTCGCGGGATTCGGATTGCTCGATCGCCCGGATGACGTCGGACAGGTCGTCCGAGACGCTCTCCCGCACCCGCCCTCCCGAAACCATGAGGACGTGAACACGGTGGGCGCCCGGGAGGGATCTGGTGGGTCGGGAGGCGGGCTCGGGTGGCGACGGGGGCCGCGTCGCCGGCGCCGGGTCGGGCGACCCCTCCCGGAGCGAGCGGCGCGCGACCTCCGGGAGGTCCGGATCTCCGGCCTCGCCCGGCCCGGAAGGGGGCAGGTCGGTGACCTCGACCATTTGGACCTCACTCCTCGATCCCGCGCCTCCCCTCGACGCCCCGGTCGAAGGGGTGCTTAAGGGAGTCCATGCGCGTCACATAGTCCGCAATCCCCATGAGCTCAATGGGAGCGCCGCGGCCGGTGCAGACGACCTCGACGGTGTCCGGGCGGGCCTCGATGACCTTGAGGAGGTCACCAAGCGGCAGCAGCCCGAACTGGTAGGCGACGTTGATCTCATCGAGGACCACCACGTCCCAATCCCGCGAGCGGACGACCTCATCGGCCCGGGCAAGCGCCTTCTTTGCGGACTCGACATCGACCGGGTCGGGGTGCTTGGGGTTGACGTGTCCCGCCCGCCCGAAACATTCGAAGGTCACATCGCCGGCCTTGCGCAGCGCCTCGCGTTCGCCACCCTCGATGGCTTCCTTCAGGAAGCACAGCACATACACGCGGTAGCCGTGACCGGCGGCACGGGCTGCAAGCCCCATCGCGGCCGTCGTCTTGCCCTTGCCCGTTCCCGTGTACACATGGAGCATGCCCTGGCCAAGTCGGGGGCGGGGGGTTCCACCGCCTCCCCCGGGGGCAGAGCTGGTGCTTTGCAACCCATCCCCCGGCGCCCGATGGGGCGACCCCAATTAAGACTTTCACTTGGCGGGCCAAGTCGCGGCCTACACACTCGGGCGGTCTTCGTACTCGCCCCACGCGCGGCGAAGGACGTCGCAGATCTCGCCGGTCGTTGCTCGTGCCGAAACGGCGCGGAGGATGGCGGGCATGAGGTTCTTCACCGCCCGCTCATCGCGCGCAAGGCGGGCGAGCGCCTCCTTCCAGGCACCCTTGTCGCGCTTGCGCCGCAACGAGGCGAGGCGCTTGGCCTGCTCAGCCTCCGCCCCCTTGCGAACCTTCAGGATGTCGTCTCGGGCCTGCCCGCCCTCGCCATCGTCGACGTGGACATTCACACCGACCACGCGCGCCTCCCCGGCCTCGACGTCCTGCTGGTGCTGCCATGCCGCTTCGTGGATCTCGCGCTGCGGGAACCCGCGCTCGATGGCGCGCACCATCCCGCCAATTGCGTCAACGCGCTCGATGAGCGCCTGCGCCTCGACGACGAGTTCACCGGTGCGGGCCTCGATCGCAAAAGCGCCGGCCGTGGGGTCGACCGTGTTCGGGACTCCGGATTCGTGCGCGAGGATCTGCTGGGTCCGCAGCGCGAAGAGCGCGGCCTTCTCCGTCGGTAGCGCCAGCGCCTCGTCGAAAGCGTTCGTGTGTAGTGACTGGGTCCCGCCGAGCACTGCCGCAAGGCCCTGGATGGCAACCCTCACCAGGTTGTTCTCCGGTTGCTGGGCCGTGAGTGTGGACCCGGCGGTCTGCGTGTGGAAGCGGAGCATGCACGACCGCGGGTCGTTTGCGCCGAAGCGCTCGGTCATGATCTCCGCCCACATCATCCGTGCCGCGCGGAACTTGGCAACCTCCTCGACCAAGTCGTTATGTGCATTGAAGAAGAAGGCGAGCCGGGGCGCGAAGGCGTCGACCGGCATCCCCCGCGCCACGAGGGCCTCGGTGTAGGCGATCCCGTCGGCGAGCGTGAACGCCACCTCCTGCACGGCCGTCGAGCCGGCCTCGCGGATGTGGTAGCCCGAGATGGAAATGGGATTGAAGTTGGGCACTTCCTTTGCCGAGAATTCGATGATGTCACACGTGAGGCGCATCGATGGCCCGGGCGGGAAGATGTAGGTCCCTCGCGCGATGTACTCCTTCAGGAGGTCGTTTTGCACGGTACCGCGCACATCGCGCCACGCCACGCCCTGCGCTTTCGCCTCTTGGAGGTAGAGAGCCAGTAGGACGGCGGCCGTGGCGTTGATGGTCATGGACGTGGAGACCTTGTCCAGCGGGATGTCCGCCAGCAGCGTGCGCATGTCATCGGTTGAGCAGACAGGCACGCCGGCTCGGCCGACCTCCCCGCGCGCCAGTGGTGCGTCGGAGTCGAGTCCCATCTGGGTTGGCAGGTCAAACGCCGTCGAGAGTCCAGTCTGCCCGTGTCGGAGCAGGTACCGGAACCGTTCGTTGGTCTCGGCCGCTGTGCCATAGCCCGCGTACTGGCGCATGGTCCACAGGCGCCCGCGGTACATCGTGGGGTAGATGCCACGGGTGAAAGGGGCTTCCCCGGGAAAACTGGGTTTGACGTCGGCCGGCGCGTCGGCCGACGTGTAGAGGCGCTTCTTGCTGCGGGTGTCGGCCGACGCCAGGCCGGCGGCACCTTCCGGCGCCTCCTTTGCGAAGGGGCCGAGCGTCTCGCGCTCCCACCGCTCGCGCTCAGTGGCAACCGGCCGCCCGTCGCGTTTCCCGCGGGCCCGTCGTGCCATCGGGTGGCCACCGGGCGGGCCGCTCATCTAGTTTCGGGGCACCCGTCCCGGGCAGCGCACAAAGGGACACGGAAGGGCGTGGTCACGGGGCTGCCTGCCGGGAGGCGCGGCTCCCTAGTAGATGGATTTCTCCCGGTACTCACCAAACACGCCGCGCAGTACGTCCGTCGTCTCCCCCAGCGTGCAGTACGCTTTCGCGCACTCGATGAGGTGGGGCATCGTATTCTTGTCGCCCTCCGCCGCCTTCTCGAGCCCGCGTAGCGCTGCCTCCGCCCTCTGCTTGTTGCGCCCGCGGCGCAACCGCTTGAGGCCCACGACTTGCTTGGCCTCGCCCTTGGGGTCCATCTCGAGAAGCGTCGGTTGCACGTCCTCCTCCATCACGAAGTCGTTCACGCCGACAATCGTCCGCCGCTTCTCGTCGATCTCCTTCTGGTACCGGTAGGCCGCGTCCGCGATCTCCCGCTGGAAGAAGTTCTTCTCGATCGCCGGGATCACGCCTCCCAGGCCGTCGATCCGGTCGAAGTAGGCCATCGCCTCGTCCTCCATCTGCTCCGTGAGTGCCTCGAGGAAGTACGAGCCGCCGAGCGGGTCGATCGTCCCGGCCACGCCTGATTCGTGCGCGATGATCTGCTGCGTGCGAAGCGCGATACGAACCGCCTTTCCTGAAGGCAGTGCCAGGGCCTCGTCGAGGGAGTTCGTGTGGAGCGACTGGGTCCCGCCCATCACGGCCGCGAGCGCCTGGACTGCCACCCGCACAACGTTGATCTCAGCCTGCTGGGCAGTCAGAGAGCAGCCCGCCGTCTGCGCGTGGAACTTGAGCATCCAGGAGCGCGGCTTCTTGGCGCCGTACACGCCGCGGAGCTGGCGGGCCCACAGGCGCCGCGCCGCCCGGTACTTGGCGATCTCCTCGAACAGGTCGTTGTGCGCGTTGAAGAAGAAGGACAGCTTGGGCGCGAGTTCGTCCACGTCCATCCCTCGTTCGATCCCCGCGTCCAGGTACGCGAACCCGTCGGCGAGCGTAAACGCGAGCTCTTGCACCGCCGTCGAGCCCGCCTCGCGGATGTGGTACCCGGACACCGAGATCGGGTACCAACGGCGCATGTGCTTGGCGGCATACTCGAACGTGTCCACCACGAGTCGCATGGACGGCAGGGGCGGGAAGAGGAACTCCTTCTGGGCGATGTACTCCTTCAGGATGTCGTTCTGGATCGTCCCGCCCATCCGGGCGGTGGGGACGCCTTGCTTCATGCCGTTGACGATGTAGTACGACCAGACGGTGGAGGCGGGGCCGTTGATGGTCATGGACGTAGTGACATCGCCTACCGGGATCCCCTCGAAGAGTGTCTCCATGTCCCTCAGCGATGAAACCCCGACCCCGCACTTCCCGAACTCGCCGACCGACCACTCCTGGTCCGTGTCGTACCCGTACAGGGTGGGCAGGTCGAAGGCGATCGACAGGCCCGTCTGGCCGTTGGCCAGGAGGTACTTGAGACGCTGGTTGGTCTCGCCGGCCGTCCCGAACCCCGAGAACATGCGCATCGTCCACAGGCGGCCCCGGTACATCGTGGGGTAGATGCCCCGGGTGAACGGGTATTCGCCCGGGAAACCGAGGTCCTCGATCTCGTCGAGGCCGGCGGTGTCCTCCTGCGTGTAGATCCGCTTGACCGGAACGGACGAGGTGGTCAGGAAATCCTCGGCCCGCTCGGGCGCCTTGGAGACAAAGGGCCGCAGCGTCTCCTGCTCCCAGCGTTCCCGTTGGTCGCGCGCCCGCTCGGCCGCCGAGGGCTTTCGCCGGCGGTCAGAGGGCTTGGCGCGGGGGGCGGAGCGCGAGGCCATGGTTATGCGGCCTCGACGACGCGAGCGGGGCGGAAAAGCGTTTCTACGTAACCGTAGAGGAACCGGCGCAGGGGGCCTGCTGCTTGCCGATGAACGAGTGGATCTCCTACACAGGGGACCCTGACCTCCAGGACGGACGCATCATCTCCGTGAACTGGAGGTTGGAGACCCTCGAGGTGGAGGTCGAGGGCGGCAGCGGGACGCAGATCCTCACGCTGGCATTCCACCACGTCTCGGAGGTCGGGACCGACCACCCCATCGGGATGCTGATCGCGGGGCTCTCCGAGGTCCGGAGCCCCGACGGCCTGCGCGGCTTCGTCTTCCTCAATTGGGACGACGGCGACGCGCGTGCGCTAGAGGTATGGGCGCCGTCCCTTAGCGTTAAACGCACTCCCAAGACCTGACCGGCCCCCGACTAGAGGCGCCGCGACACGAGCCTGGCAGCCGATGCGGCGTCGCGCCGGCGAGCCGCGACGTCCTTCACGAGCCCCTCGCCCCATGGGCCGTCCAAGGTCCTGTCCGCGCGCTCCCGGGCTGCCTCCACGAGCTCTTGGAGGATGATGTGCCGGGCGCGCGCGACCTCGCCCTCCCGGCGCAGCCCCGAGGCCTTGAGCTGGTCCTCGTGCTGGTTGATGGCGTCCTGCAACGCGGCCACGCCCTCGCCCCGGGGCGCGACCGTCAGCAGGACAGGCGGCCTCCAGCGGTCCTCGTCGGACGGCGCGCCGAGCGCCAGCATCGACCCGATCTCGCGGCCGATGGCGTCCGCCCCGTCCCGGTCGGCCTTGTTCACGACGAAGATGTCCCCGATCTCGAAGAGGCCCGCCTTGGCGACCTGCACCTCGTCCCCCGTGCCAGGCATGGTCACCACGACGACCGTGTGGGCACAGCGGATAATGTCGGTCTCAAGCTGTCCCGTGCCCACCGTCTCGATGATGACCATGTCAAACCCCATGGCGTCGAAGACGACCGCCGCCTGGTAAGTGGCCGGCGCGATTCCTCCCATGGAGCCACGGGAAGCCATTGACCGGATGACCACACCGGGGTCGAGGGTGTGCTCGTTCATCCGCACGCGGTCGCCTAGGATCGCGCCCCCTGTAAAGGGTGAGGTCGGGTCGACCGCGACCACAGCGACGGTCTTCCCGTCCCCGCGGTAGGTGCGCGTGAGCGCGTCGACGAGTGTGGACTTCCCGGAGCCCGGCGGACCGGTCACGCCCACGAGGTGCGCGCGGCCGCTCTTCTTGTAGAGCGCGCGGTAGGGCGCCTGGCCGCGGGGGTCGCGGTCCTCGAGGTATGAGAGCAGCCTCGACGCGGCCCGCCGGTCGCCCCGCCGGACGGCAGCCGCAAGGTCGCCATGCTTGCCTTCCATCTCCGCACCCCGCGACCCCTGCGGCGCGGCTCACTTCCGTCGTGCGATGCGCCGCACTTCCCTCACAATCGTCTCCGTGTTGGCCCCGGGTCCGTAGACGCCGGCCACGCCCATCTTACGCAGCATCTTCGCGTCGTCGTCGGGGATGATTCCCCCCACGAAGACGGGGATGTCCGCGGCGTCCCGCTCCTTGAGCAGCTTGAGCGTCACGGGGACGATGTGCATGTGGGCCCCCGAGAGGATGGAGAGCCCGATCGCGTCGGCGTCCTCGTCGATCGCGGCCTGGACCACCTGCTCGGGCGTGACCTTGAGCCCCGTGTAGATCACCTCCATCCCGCCGTCGCGCAGCGCCCGCGCGACGATCTTCGCGCCGCGGTCGTGCCCGTCGAGGCCCGGCTTGGCGATAATGACCCGCAGGTGGCGCTCCCGCGACGCGCGCGCCTTGCCCGAGGCCTTGCGCGGGGGCGCCTTTCTTGCTGGCCCCTTGCGGGCGGCCTTCCGTTTTGCCATTGCGAACCCGCGTGTTCCACCCGCGTCCGGGTAGAAAACGGTTTTTGGGCGTCCCTCAGCTAGACCCGGCCGCCGGGTACTCGTAGAACCCCTTGCCGCTCTTGCGACCCAGGTGGCCCGCCCGCACCATCTTGCGCAGGAGCGGGCACGGCCGGTACTTCGGGTCCCCGAAGCCGGCCTCCAGCACCTCCATGATCGCGAGGCACGTGTCGAGGCCGATGAAGTCCGCAAGCTCAAGCGGCCCCATCGGGTGGTTCATCCCCAAGCGCACGACCTTGTCCACGGCCTCGGGCGCGGCCACCCGCTCGTGCACGCAGAAGATTGCCTCGTTGATCATCGGCATCAGCACACGGTTCGACACGAATCCGGGAAAGTCGTTCACCTCGACCGGGTCCTTCCCCATCCGCGCCGAGAGGTCACGCGTGACGGCGAAGGTCGCGTCGCTTGTCTGCAGGCCGCGCACGATCTCGACGAGTTTCATGACGGGCACCGGGTTGAAGAAGTGCATCCCGATGAATCGGTCTTGCCTAGCCGTCACCGCCGCCAGCTCCGTAATGGAGATGGACGAGGTGTTCGACGCGAGTATGGTACCGGCAGGGACGGTCTTGTCGAGGGTTCGGAAAATGTCGGCCTTGACTTTCGGGTTTTCGGTGGCCGCCTCGACGACGAACTGGCAGCGGGCGAAGTCGCGAAGGTCCAGCGTCGTACGGATCCGGGAGCGCGCTGCTTGGGTGGTCTCGACCGTCGCCTTGCCTCGCTCGACCGCCTTGGAGAGGGACTTGTCGATCGCCCGCAATCCACGCTTGACGAATTCTTGTTTCACGTCGGACATGAGGACATCCAGTCCCGCCAGTGCGGCCACCTGCGCGATGCCGTTGCCCATCTGACCCGCACCGACGACCCCGAACACCTTGACGGCGCCTGCGTCCACCCGAACACGCTCCCCACCCCGAACGGTCTCGCTCGCAAAAAAGGCTCACGCGCCGGCACGGGTCCGCCCCCCGGAGGCGGCCGACCGGCTCTTCCCGGGGTGGCCGGGCAGACTTTATTCGCATACGGGGGGTTCCGGCGCAGGTGTCGCTTCCACTGCCCTACGGGGACAAGCACTCGGGGGTCGAGCGCGAGCCGCCGGCCTCCGGGGGGCCACGTCCCTACGCGGACCGGCTCCGCGATGCGCCCGACCTCATCGAGAAAGTGGGCCCTTCCAGGAACTCAGTCGTAAGTGCGCTGCCGTCGGCGTCGGCGGTCCTGCTCATCGCGGGGGCGGCCGCCCCCGTGGCCTACGCGCACCCGGCCGTCCGCGAGCAGCTCTTCCAGCCCCTGGTGGAGGCGACCGACCCCTTCTCGATGGGGCTCGCCTTTGCGGCCGACGCGGTCTACTACGGTTGGCAAGGCGCGCTGATGCTCTCGGTGGCGGCGCTCCTGGGCTTCGTCGCTTGGCGTGTCGCATCGGGCGAGAGCGCCCTGATGGCGGACCGGCGCCGCGCCACCATCGCGGCGGCGGTCTTCGTGCTCGTTGCTGGTGCGGCCGCGGTCGGCGTTCTCGGCCTCACGCTGGCCGACCCCTTGTACTCGGCAGCGGCCGCGTGGATCCTGATCACTGGGGGGGCCGGCGCCTACGGGGCGTGGCAGGCCCAGGCCAGGCGCGACTGGCAAGCCTCCATCGGTGGTGCGGCCGCCCTGCTGTTGGGCGGCCGGTTCGTATTCGGCGGCTTCGCGCTCGTGTGCCTCGCGCTTGGCGACAAGGAGTTCCCCGGCCAGTCCGTCGCCCCGTACAGCTGGCGTCGGTCCCAGGTAGGGGTCGGCGTGGTGCGGCCGGCCCCCGCCCCCGAGTACCAGGACCTCGACTAGGCAGCGCTGCACAGGGCCCACAACGAGTGGGGTTGGGCACCGCCGGTGGCCGGGTTTGCCCTCGTCATCCTGAGGGTCACCTACGCCCAGCGCGGCCCCGAGGGCCGTAGCCCTCTCGGCGTGCACACAGACCCTGCCGCTCACACGGCCTCGACAAGGGTGGCAAGCCCCTCTCCGCCCCCGAGGCACATCGCGGCCATCCCCCGGGGCGCCTGCCGTTTGCGCATGGCCCAAAGAAGCGTCGTGAGGATCCGCGCGCCGCTCATCCCGAGGGGGTGGCCAAGCGCGATCGCACCGCCGTGGACATTCGTGCGGTCCTGGGGGATGGGGATCCGGTGGAGGATGGCCAGCGTCTGGGACGCAAATGCCTCGTTCTCCTCGAAGAGCGGCAGGTCCTCGGGCTTGAGCTCGTTGCGTTTGAGGACGCTTTGGATCGCACCCACGGGGCCAATCATGACTTCGAGCGGCGCCACGCCGGAGGCGTCGTAATCGACGATGCGCGCTAGCGGCTTGAGGGAGTGGCTCGCGGCCGCCTCCTCGCTCATGACGACGAGCGCGCTGGCCGCGTCCGAGATCTGCGAAGCGTTGCCCGCCGTCACGGTGCCCCCGTCGGAGAACACCGGGCGGAGGCGTTGGAGCTTCTCGAGCGACGTGTCGGGGCGCGGCCCCTCGTCGGCCGCCACAACCAACTTCGCGCCGCCGCGGCCCTCGACCTCGACCGGGACGACCTCCTTCTCGTTGTCGCCGGACTTTGCGGCGCGGACGGCCTTCTGGTGAGAGAAGAGCGCGAAGGCGTCCTGCTGCTCCCGCGAGATCTCGTACTTGCGCGCGACGTAGTCGCCCGTGGAGCCCATGTGGATGCGCTCGAAAGAGCACCAGAGCCCGTCGTGTATCATCGAGTCGACGGCCTCGCTGTTGCCAAGGCGCAGACCACGCCGCGCGCCCGGCAGGAGGTAGGGGGCCCGCGACATGGACTCCATCCCGCCCGCGATGACGATGTCCGCGTCGCCGGCCTTGATCGCCTGCGTGGCCGCGTGCACGGCCTTCATCCCCGACCCGCAGACCATCCCAACCTGGAAGGCCGAGACTGTATGGGGCAGCCCCGCGCGCAGCGCGACCTGACGGGCGGGGTTCTGGCCAAGCCCGGCCGTGAGGACATTCCCGAATACTAGGAGGTCCACCGAGGCCGGGTCGAGCTTGGTCCGCTCAACCAGCGCCCGCACGGTCGTGGAGCCAAGCTCCGTGGCCGGGACGGTGGAGAGGGCCCCGTTCATCTTGCCAAGTGGCGTACGAACGGCATCCACGATGACCACTGACTTCATTTGCACCACCGAGCCGGTTGGCTAAACGCATCCGGGCTTCTTAAAGACGAGGCACTTGCCATCAGGGCGGGTGAACCGTGGCCATTCATTCCACGGGCCTCCGGCGGGCGCCTACATCGAAGGCAGCACGAGTGCGATGTCGTACCAGATGATGTAGACGGCTGCCGCGATGACCGCCGCGCCGGCGATGCGTTCGATGTGCGGCAGCAACGCGCGGAGCGGCCCCAGGGTGGCGTTGCGCGTGACGGAGACATACGTGGCAAGCGCTACCATCAGGACGCTGTAGCCCGCGGCGTAGGCGATCATGACAAACGTGGAGGACAGGCCGCCGCCGATGCCGCCCCCCGCCCCGGCCGCCATGGCAGCGCTGACGACAAGCAGGAAGACAGGCAGCAGGCAGCCGGTCGAGACGAACGCGTAGCCGATGCCGAAGAGGTACGAGGAGGCCCAGCCCTCCCGGCGCGGCGCGAAGAACTTGAGCGTTACGGTGAGCGGCCGGCCCGCGACCATGGCCGCCCCGAGGGCCAGCAGGACGAAGGCAGACCCAAGCGCGACGAAAGGGAGGTACTCGGCGAGAGCACCCTGGGTGGTGAAGAGCGCAATGCCGACCGATCCAAAGACAGTCACGAAACCGCCGGAGACGGCCAGACCCAGGCCCGCCCCGCGCAGCCCCTCGCGGACGAGGGCCGCGCGCTTGTTCGCCGGTACGGAACGGGAGGCAAGCACGGTGGCAACCGCAAGCGCCGCCGTTGCCGCGCCTGCGACCACGGCCGCAACGGCGGGGGCCGTCCACGGGCTTTCTTGCAGCCCCCCCTCGGGGGGGCCGGCAAGGTACGCGAGCGAAACAAGCAGCGCGGCCGACGCGCCGATGAGCCCCAAAAGAGACAGGGTGAAGGAACGGGGCAGGCCCGCACCCGCCGCGTGGGGGCGCGCTCCCTTGGGCAAATAGAGGCCGATGTACGCCGGCACGAGCGCAACGCTGCACGGGGAGAAGAAAGCCAGCAGGCCCGCCGCGAAGGCGAGTCCCATGAAGTCGGCCATCTCCCGCCCCGCCTAAAGGAGCGGCTCGATCTGCTCCGACAGCTTCTGTGCCGAGATGAAACCCGTCCTGTACGTGATGGTCCCGTCGCCGTCCACGAGGAAGATGGTCGGCAGCGAGACGACGCCGTAGTCGATGGCGATCGCGTCGTTGTCAAGCGCGTAGTCCCAGTCGCCGCCGTTGCGCGTCATGAAGTTGACCGCGTCTTGGGGGTCCTCGGTCCCCAGGACCCCGCCGACGTCCAGGCTGATCATGGTGAGGCCCTGGGGGCGGTAGGTCGAGGAGATCTCGTTCAGGTGGGGCATTTCGGCCTCGCAGCTGGTGCAGAACGACCCCATGAACTTGATGAGCGTGGGGCCGGAGATGGTCGCAAGGTCGAAGGTGGCCGCCCGGTTCACAAGCGACACGGAAAAGTCACACGCGGGCTGGCCTGCCCGGTCACTCGTGCACAGGGAGGGCCCGTCGCCCGGCGGCACGACGGACGAAGGTGCCAGCGCCAAGACGAGGACCGCGGCCACGGCCACCGCACCGACGGCCCCGAAGAGGCCGAACGTCCGCAGCTGCCTCTGCCGCTCGTGACGCGCGAGGCGGCCTGAAACCTTCCCGCTTCGATTGCGTGATTTGGCCGCCATAGGGCGAGACTCCCGAGGGACCACCGGGGCCCGTGCGGAGGGACGGAAAGGGGGTACTTGAGCGCTTGCCACAATCCTTTGGAGATTCCTGGAAGGGAACGCCGTTACCAGCCCGCCCGGTCGAGTTCCCGGTCCTTCTTGGTGGCCCGCTTGTATTCGCGCCAGTGGGTGCGGCACAGGGCCACCGAGCGGCCGCGCGCCGCGATCCGCAGGTCGGGCAGGGCTGCCGAGACCTTGCCGTGTGAGAGGTGGCGCTTTGCTGCCTCCTTGCAGCCTTCGATGCCGCACGCATCGAGGCGGGCCCCGGGCCGGGGCCGGCCTTCGTCCGCGCCCTTTTCCGGCTTCGATCGCTCAACGCGTCCCACGGGGATTGCCGGCAGGCCATCCCGCTCCCGGCGAATAACGTTTACCAACCCGTATCGACGCGCCGGCTACGTCGCATGCCAGCACGAACAGGTGGGGCCGGAGATTCGCGCTGGGTGGGACGCAGGACACGAAGGTTTATGACCCAAACTTGGCCATCCCAGAGGCAACGCCCCGGGGTTCGGGGCAGTTCTTCCCATGCCCGCCCGTGACCAGGTCAAGGAGGCCTTGGCGGCCTTCTCCCAACAGCACCAGGGGGTGCACTTCGCGCTCGTCTCTCGGGAAGGGCTCCCGGTCGCCTCCAAGCTCCCGGGGGCGGTCCACGAGGAGACCTTCGCCATCATGTCTGCGACCATGTTGGGGGCCGCATCGACCGTCAGCAACGAGCTCAAGGGCGACGAGCCAGAGTTCATCTCGGTCAAGTCGTCCAACTTCGAGACCTTCCTCTCGGGGGTCACGAAGGACCTGCTCGTCGTGCTCATCGCCACCCCCTCGACCTCGCGAGAGGCCGTCCTGGAATTCCTCCACGGGCTCCGCTCGATGCGGGCGGCATGAAGGGGCGGGCCTTCGGGGCCCGCGGAGTGCCCCAAGAGGCGCCCCCTGGGGAGTCATCCGGGGTGGTTTGGGGGGTTTGCCCCTGGCGTCGGGAAACCGCCCCCAGGACGGCCGGCCGACCCCACAACCCTCTTATATACCGCCTGGCTTGCCCGCGCGTGATGCAGCAAGCCGCACGCGCCGAAGCGTGTGCCTCATGTGGCGTGCGCCTGACACAGCGGGGTTTCTCCACTTTCATCTGCCCGGCCTGCGGGGAGCAGCCGCTCGGCCGCTGCGTGCGCTGCCGGGACCAGGGCGTCCACTACCTGTGCCGCAAGTGCGGGTTTGAAGGTCCCTGAAGCGCGGGGGGAATCCCGATGGGAAATGTCCTCGTGACGTACCGCATCATGCCTGGGGGGACGGAAGTCCCGCTCGACAAGCTTACCGACCAAGTGAAGGAGGTCGGTAAGGTGGCCCTGCGTTCAGAGGTCGTCGAGCAGCCGTTCGCATTCGGCCTGAAGGTGCTCATCGCGAAGTTCATCGTCGCCGACGGTTCGGGGCTCTCCGACCAGATCGAGGCGCAGTTGGGCGCACTTGAGGGCGTCTCGTCCGTCGAGTGCCTGGAACTTGGCCTGGTCTGACCCCTAGCCACCCCCCACGGCCCCCCGAGCCAGCCCTTTGGGGCGGCCGAAGCGCTCTTCTATGGGATGCCGTGATAGTAGAGGTGCAGAGGGATTTGGGGATGTCAGCCAAACGCGCGGTTCGGCGCTATTCGAAGAAGGCAAAGGGCGGAGCAAGGCAGATCGCTAGGTCGCGCTCGAAGGTTCGGAAAGTCGAGCGCCGGCTCGTCGATGACGTGAAGAAGCTCGAAAAGAAGGCAGTGCGCAAGGTCAAGACAGTCGAGAAGGCGGCCGTGCGCGGCGTGAAGAAGGGTGGCCGCAAGGCCCTGAAGAGTGCGAGCCACCTGGCGAAGGACGCGACGCTCTTCTGCGACAACTGCGGGCGCGCGATGCGGCCAGGCGGGCACGTGTCACGCATGTTCGGCGGGCACGAGCTCCGGTTCTGCTCCGCGCTCTGCTCAGCCAAGTACCGACCGGACCTCTAAGCGGGGCGCGTGGCCGGCCGCTTTCGGCTGGCGCCTCGGACGCCGCTGGCCGGCGCAACTGGGTCCAGAGGGAGAGGTACGCGTCAAGTCAAGGGTCGGCGATGCTCTCGCGGTAGGTCAGCAGGGCCCGCTCCACCGAGGCCAGCTCTTTGATCGAGGCCTGGGAGCGCCGCCCCTTCCCGCCCGAGCCCACGACCCCCTATAGGGGAATGCTTATGCGGCCCGTTCCGGATTCGCCATGGGGTAGGGCGTGCCGCGCAGGGTCCTCGTGGTGGAGGATGACGCCACCGTTCGGGAGGCGATGGCCGCGGTCGTTGAGAGCACCAGTGCCGGTGTCATTCAGGCGGAGGACGGCGCGGAGGCCATCGCGCGGCTGCGCAGCGGAGGCATCTCGCTCGTCGTGCTCGACCTCGGGCTGCCGGGAATCTCGGGGCTGCGGGTCCTCGAGTGGATGAGCCAAAACGCGCAGATGGTGCCGGTCCTGGTCGTCACGGGTCTGGAGAACCCGCCCAACGTCCTCAACCGCTTCCCGAACCTCGTTCGGATCATGGAGAAGAAACCCGTCTCCAACGAAGTGCTGCGCCACCTGGTCGAGACCTACTCCCCGAACGAGTGACGCACGGGGCCTACTGCCCCCGGTCGGCGCGGTCCTCCCGCCTCCGCTCTGATGAGAGCCCTTCGGTGTTGGGCGCGGCCGTGCTACTCTTCCTCGGTTGGATCGGAGCCCGGCCGGGCGCGATTTGTCGCCCGGCGGTGCGCGGCGATGAAGAGGCCGAGTGTGCCGAGCCCGATCGCGGCCGCGGCCGCAACCAGTTCCACGGGGGCGACGGACGACACCTCGACGGGCCCGCCCGAGACTGCCGACGGCTGGGCGTTCCCCAACGCGTCGACCGCGCCTACCGTGAAGTAGTAGGAGACCCCCGGTTCCCCGGTGAACTCGAATGCGGTGGTGTTCGTCAGGGCAAGCGTGACCACGTCCGACCCCCCGATTGACGTCCCAACGCTCACCGAGTACTCGACCTGCCCAACCCCGCCGTCGAAGGAGGCATCCCAGGAGAGGGTGACGGTTCGCCCATCGACCTGGGCGATGGGGTTGGACGGGGGGGAGGGCGCGGAGCGGTCAAACAGCACCTCGACTGGCTCGGACCACGCGCCGGTGTTTCCGGCCCGGTCGCCGGCCCGCACGCGGGTGAGCACACGGTCGCCGTCGAGCCCTGTCAGTTGGAAGACGAATTGGTAGGGCGAGAACCGCACGGACTCGGGCGTGCCCCCGGCGGGTCCGAACTCGAGGTCGTAGTGGTCCAGGCCGCTGCCGCCGGGGTCGGAGACGACGCCCCAGAAGACCTCGGCCTGTCCTTCCCGTGTGGCCGTGGCACTGGCCCACAATTCGGGCGCCTCAGGCGGATCCCGGTCGACGTGCACCGGAGCGTCCGCGGCGCGGTCGCGCGACCCCCACCCAACTGCGTCGACCGCGCGAACGGAGAAGTGGTAGGCCAGGCCGCTCTCTGCGTCCTCGATTGCGAACGTCGTCTCAGTCACGGGGGTCCAGTCATGCACGTCCCCGGCCGCGGCGTTCGTCCCAACGCGCACGAGGTATAACGCGACCCCAGAGCCAAGGTCTACAGACGGCGCCCAGGTCCACTCAACACCCGGAGTGCTGGTCGGACTCGGCGTCGAGGTGACCGCTCCCGGGACCGACGGCGGCGTCATGTCGACTTGGACGGCGGGCGTGACAGCGAACGCGCCCCGGTTTCCGGCCTCGTCCACGGCGCGGACGGCGACGAAGATCTCGGTCTCCTCGCGCAGCGCCGGGACCATGTATGACAGTCCCGGCACCCGGTGATCGAAGACCAGGTCGCCCCCGCCGGGGAACGAGCCGACACGCACTTCGTAGAAGGCGACGCCTGACCCCGCGTCCGTGCTCGGCGACCACTGCCAGGTGGCCATGGTCCGGTTGATCCACCCGGTGGGGCCTTTGAGCGAGCCCGGTGCGGTCGGGATGGTCCGGTCCACCGCGAGCGGCTCTGGCGCCTCGGCCCACGGACCGAGGTTCCCCGCCGCGTCGAGCGCGCGCACGCGTACGAAAACGCGCTCTCCGTCGGGCAAGTTGGGGATGTAAAGGGATGGCTGCGCCGTGACCCGGCCGACAAGGTCGGCCGCGCCGGCCGCAGTCCCGGCCTGAACCTCGTAGGCGGCAACCCCCGCCAAGTGGTCCAGCGCAAGGCTCCAGGACCAAGTCGCTTCGCTCGTGTTGAGGAACCCGGAGGGTCCTACCGGCACGCCGGGGGCGGTCGGCGCCACGAGGTCGACGGCGACCGCCTCGGACGAGGGCCCCCACGCCCCCCAGTTGCCGGCCCGGTCGCGGGCGCGCAAGGAGAGGTGGTACCGCTGGCCGTGGGCCGCGTCCTGCATGAGGTACGACGGCTCAGACACCTCCACCCCGGACACGACGTCGCTCTGGTCGGGTGCGCTCCCCACCCGGACCTCGTACGCCGCGACCCCCGAGCCGTTGTCGACGAACGGGTCCCACAGCCACGCGATGGCGGGCTCATTGACAAACGGCGCGGGCGCCGACGCGACGCCGGTGCCGGGGGATGTCAGGTCCACGGTGGTCCCATAGGACGCGTTGCCCCACGGCCCCCAGTTGCCGGCGTTGTCCTTCGCGCGCACGGAGAAGAAGTACGATGTACCATCCGCGGCCCCCGGGTAGCTGAACTCGGTCACGTTCCCGACCTGGAGGAGCGGGATGATGTCGCCTCCTCCTGCGATCGAGCCCAGCCGGACCGCGTACTCGGACACGCCGAGACCCTCGTCATGGGGGACGTCCCAGGACCAGCTGAGCTCCGTGGCGCCAACGAACTGTCCGGGGTCTCCAGACACATCCGGCGGCAGGGGCGCTAGCGTGTCCCACCCGGCCGTCGTGTTCCACTGCACGGTGGCCCCCGTCGTGTCGAGCGCCCGCACCCGCAAGTCGTTCATCCCCGGCTCGAGGATGACCGAGCCCGACCACTGGACAATCGAGGCGTTGGGCGCGTAGGTGAGCAGCATCGGCTCCCATGTTCCCCCCGCGTCGACCGACACGCTGACGTCGTGGATCCCCGCGTAGTGGAGCGTGAGGTTGGAAAGGGCGGGCACCGCGCCCCACCCGGCGGCGCTGAGCGTCACCATCGGCTGCAAATAGCGGCTCGTCGCGAACGATTCGAGCGGGTCGCCGGCAGCGCCCACCCACGGGCTCCAGGACACCCCGTCGCCGCTCCACCGGACCCAGACCTCGACGGTCGCGCCCGCGGGGAGCGTGGCGTCGAATGAGGCGCCCCACCAGTCGACCTTTACCTCGAAGTCCAGCTGGTCACCGACGAGTGCGCCCCGTGGCATGTCGGGCGGGTCGCCTTCCACCTCGAGCGTGATCTCGAAATCCTGGAGCAAACATCGGTTTTGGGCCGTGACCCGGAAGAAAAGGCTCTGGTTGCCGGCAAGGGCCGACACGTCGGAGGCGTACGTCGTCACCGCGCTCGTCGAATTCGTCTCGGCAAGGCGCGTCCAAGGACCGGCCCGGCCCGGCCCGGCCTCGGCCAAGATGTACCGCTCACTCGAGCCGAAGTTCTGGCAGATAAGCCCGAACGAAAGGTTGGCGGCCTCCAGCGGGGCCGTCGTTACAAAGCGGGCCTCGGCCCAGGTCTCGTCGGACGAGAAATGGATGAGCCCGTTCGAGGAGGCCCACCCGCCCCCGACCGTCCACCAGAGCCCGTGGGCCGAGGGATTGACGGTCCCCGGATTGAACGACTCGGAAATTGTGACGTCCTGTGTGCCCGCCTGCGGTGCGAATGAGATGTCGACCTCCAGGTCGTCGACCGCACCCCACTCCGTGCCGTTGCTCCCGCGGAAGAAGGTGAAACGGAGGTAGACCGTGGTCTGCCCCTCGAAGCGACCCCCGATGTCGAGCGAGACGCGGGAGGAGTCGCTCGCCGTGAAGAACGAGTCCATGTGGCGGCTGAAGTTGTTGCGCATCCCCGTGACAGACGAGTGGAATTGGAGCCTGGCCCCGTCATCGATGGCGAACCGGAAACTCACGTTTACCCCGGCGATCGGCCGGGGTGTCGTGGCGTGCCAGTAGAGTTCGTTGGAGAAACCGTTCAGCGGCTGGTTGGCGCCAAGGGCCGGGGAGCCTGGCATCCTTGACGTGAGCGCGTCGGTGACGGACCAGTTCTTGGAGCGGCCCGAGAGAACCGAGTGGTGGAAGTAGTCGGAGAGGTTGGCGGCTTCAGTTCCGAGCGGGTAGTCGAAGGTCTCGAAGAACCGCCAGTTGGTTAGCCCCGTTGGGTCTAGGTGGATCTCGGTGCCGTTGGCAATCGTCGCGCCGTCGGCGGTGGCGTTTGCAAATCCACGGGTAGTGTTGAGCACGAGCGAGTCGGGCGTGGGGTCGGAAGCGTCGCCCGAGACCGTGATGCTCCGCCCGGCGAACCACGCGCCCTCCTCTGGGGAGGAGACGGAGCCGGTCATCGCGTCGGCGGCGCCGACAAGGGCCAACGCTGCCGTAGCAACGACGAGAAGTTTGCCACCCAGGGAAGGGTTCGCCGCCATTTCCCGTGTACAGGGCGGGGGTGCCATAATGAGGGCTTCGGTTGAGTCGAGGTAGGCTGGATCATTCTGGCAGACGCACGGGCGACGGGCGAAAGGCCCAAACGCGGCTGCAGGGGTGGCGAAGGCATGGAACGCGCGTGGGCGGTCCGCCCGCTGGTCGCGGGGGACCGGGAGAGCGTGCTTGCGATCGCGCGCGCGCTGCCGGAGTGGTTCAACGCACAGGGCCTCAAGGAGATCGCCCGCGACCTGCCCCTTCAGCACGGGTGGGTGGCCATCGAGGACACGCGCGTGGTGGGCTGGTTGCTGTGGGCTGCGCGGGGCGAGCAGGCAGCGGACCTGACGTGGGTCGGCGTGGCCAAGGACGCGCATCGGCGGGGGGTCGGCTCGGCCCTGGTCGAATCGCTGGCCGAGCACTTGCAGGGGCTAGGGGTAGCAGAGCTGTTCGTTTCCACGGTCGCCGATTCGGTGGACGACGAGCCCTACGCAAGGACACGCGCGTTCTACCGGGCGGTCGGGTTCGAGGACTTCCGCGTCGACAAGGGGCACTTCCCCGACCCGCGCGGGGACTACGACCGGCTGCTGCTGCGGCGGGAGCTCGCAGGTGACCCGCCCGGACCTACCAAGTGAGGTCAGCGGCGCGCCTTTGTCCCGGTTTGGCGAGCGGCGCCGCCCTCCCTTCGCTTGCCGCGCTTCTTGGCCGGCACGGTGCGGACATATTCGACGGACTCGTTGACCCAGAAGTTGAGCGACCCTGCGTCCGGGACCCCCTTGGCGTCGATGAAGAGGAAGCCACGCATCGGCCGGCCCGTGAAGTCCATGGGTCCGGCACCCTGGCGCTTGATGAGCGTGTCGTGCTTGTCGGGGTCGATCCGAACCATCAGCCGGTTCTTCTGGACCCCCACGCACATCTTTCCATCGAGCATGAATGAGAGCCCGCCGAAGGCCTTCATCTCATCGATGGGTCCCTTCCGGGCGATAGACTTCCGGATGCGGCCGGCGAGTTCCTCGTCGTAAGGCATGGTGGCCGGCCTACCGTGGCCATTCAGGCAGAAATAGACCGCTCACGTCTGCGTCCCGGGCTAGCGCCAGGAGTGCGCGGGGCGGCGCAGGGCCGCGCGCTCGATTCCGCCATGATTCTTGGCAAACGCAGGCGGCGCCGAATCTCCAGCGCCGCGCCAAACAGCATCACAATCCAAACTCACCTAGAGGTATGGAGGGCGGAAACTTAATCTGCGGCTCTCCTTATAGGGAAAACAGGCACCAACTCCGGGGGGTGCGGTGCCGCGATACGAAACGGACGGATAAGCGTGGCGAAAAGAACGGAAATCTCAACCAAGGAAACCCCCGAGCTTGAACTCAAGGCGCGAGAGAGCGTAATTCGTGTTGGCGGCCATGCCCGCCTGAACCCGTCTAACCTCAAGGCCGCTGGCCTGAAGAGTGCCGGCCCGATGCGCGTGAAGGCGAAGGGTCGGGAAGTCATCCTCACCGTTGTCTCCGACGGGACGGTCGGCACGGGTGAAGTCGTCATCCGGGCGCCCGACCTGCGACGGCTGAAGGTCGCCACAGGCGCCAAGGTGACCGTTTCGGGACACGAGCTCATATCGGCCACGGCCCGCCGGCAGGCCCGGGAGGCCGGGGCGGCCACCATGAAAGCTGCCCGGGACACCGGGAAGGCAGCAATCCGCGCCAGGCAGCGCGTGAAGAAGGCCCGGATCAAGGCCACCAAGCGCCTGACGTCCGGGCGGCGCGCGAAGGCCAAGGCGGGCGCCAAGTCGAAGGCGGGCTCGAGGGCCTCGAAATCGAAGAACAAGAAGGGCGCCCGCAAGTAGGATACGATAGAACGCAGGAGGAAACAAAGATGGACCCAATAGAGAGAATGCGAGCATACTTCCGGGATCGCGCCGCGACGACCGGGAGGAAGGTGGACGTGTATTTGACTCAGAACCTCCACCGCCTCGCGAAGGAATACGAGATTGCCACGACGAACGATCTGAAGCCGATCGACGACCGGCTGGCGGAGCAGTGGGGGTCGGTTGAGGACCTCGAGAAGTGGGGCTTCGATGCCCGCGAGCGGGTAGACGCGGCGGCCCGGCGCCTGGCGCGCCTCGAGATGGGCAGCAAGGCAGGGGGTGCATGACCGTGGTCGACCTCTGGACGGTGGCGGGCGCCATCGTTGTAGTCGTGCTGCTCGGTCTGCTCGTGATCCTCGCGTTCGACCTCTACCGCGAGCGCAAGCGGCGGAAATCGTATCGGTCTCTTGGCACGGACCACATCGAGCTCTACTTCGACGAGAACTTCCGGACGGTGCTGCGGAATTTCGACGTGGTGTCGAAGCGCCGCTTCAACGAGTGGTCCGGCGAGGTGGACGGCCGGCTCGGGAAGATCGACCACGACCTCGGGCTCGTGGCCAGTTTCCGCGCGCGGTTCACGGACACGATGGGCGACATCGAGGGCCGGCTCGACAAGCTGGAGAAGGCGTGAGGGGGGGGACGAAGCGTGGCACTAATCGACTTGTTGACCCCCGAGGTTGTGTTAATTGTGGGCCTCGCCGTGCTGCTCGCCGTCGCCATTGCCGGCGCGTGGGTGGTCAGTTCGTTTGCCCGCGACCGCGGGCGCACGCGCGACGCGGAGATCGGCCTGGAGCAGGCGAAACTGCAGATCGTCCAGCGCCGGCAGGAGCTCGAGGACCTCGAGCGCGCGTCCCACGTGCTCACCGACGAGGAGAAGCAGCGCATCGACGCGCTGAAGGAGGACATCTCCGTCCTCTCCCGGCGCAACCTCGCGCTGCGGGGGGAGGTCGAGGCGCGGCTGACGCGCCTGGAGCGTGGAGTGGAGCACGCCAAGATGGCGGGTCAATTGAACGAGATCAAGGAGAAGGAGCAGAGGCTATTCTCATAAGGAGTTGGAAAAAATGGAAGGATACACGGAAGGAAGAACCGGAATTATGGACGACATCAAGGGCCTGTTTGGGATGGGCCAGGAGTACGACGATCTCACAGAGTCCGAGGTTCGGTACCAGCGAAGGGTGTTTGACCGCCAGATCGAGAAATTCCTGGACCAGCACTTCGCCGACTATGTGCACGAGTTCGGCCTCGTCGACGAGGTGACCTTGGACCTACGCACGGAGAAGGTGGGCGTCCTCGAGAACCGCTCGGCAGAGCTCGTCTCGATGTCCCGCGCGCTGGACGGAGAGGTAAAGGCCCTCGAGCAACGCGTCCTGGCCCTGGAGAAGCGGCGCAAGAAGCGCTAGGGGGCGCTGACGATGGCGCGAAAGAAAGCGAAGGCCCCTAGCCCCGTCACGGGCCCGATGGAGGCGGCGGTTGCAAGCGCCGTGATGGCGCACCCCAAGCCCACCGAGCTCGCGGCTACGGCGCCGGAGTTCGCCGCGTGGGCGACAGAGGCCCAACGCGTGGACATGAGCGCGCAGCAGGCGGGCCAGAAACTGGAGGCCCGCCGGGTAGAACTTGAACGTGAAGTGGAGCGCTCGCGCCGCAACGCGCGTGTGTTCACGCCCTCGGGGCGGCTGCGCCCGGCGCGGTACCGGCACGGGTCCGAGTTCTGCCCGCGATGCTCGCGGCACAAGGACTTCGGGAAGGAGTGCCCGCAGTGCGGCCACGTGGAGTGGACGCGGTGAGCCGCCGGGGATGGCCAATGCCGCAGCGTGACCTGCAGATCAGGAGAGACAAACCATGACACGGATGAAATCGGAGATAGTGGGAACGCCCGTCGAGTACGCGACGGGAGGCAAGTTGGGAAAGGTACGGGATATCCTCGTTGACACGACCCGCGCCAGGTGGCCCGTAGTTGGCCTCGTGGTCGCCGCGGGGCCCTCGTCACGCGAGCGGCTGCTGGTGCCCGGCGCGAGGGTAAAACTCGTTGAGCGCGGAGGGAGGCGCAAGGTGGTCGTGACCGGCCACGTGCAGTTGAAGCCCATCCTGCAGCGCGCCTCGCCGCGCGACCGGCTACGGCTGAGCCACTTGGACCGCGCGGAAGTGAAGGGTGAGGACCGAGAGGCGGTAGGGCGACTGTACGAAGTCGTGCTCCGGACCTCGACGCTGCCTTGGCGCGTCGACCGGCTCCTCGTGAAGCCAAAGGGCTTGAAGGCCCGGCGGCTGCGTATCGCTCCTACCCAGGTGGCGACGGTTCGGCGAAAGCAGCTCGTGCTGTCCATGACGGCCGACGAGGCGCGGAAGAAAGCGCGTCCCACGTCGGCGGCTGTGTGAGCCAGGGCTGGAGCAAGGGGAGGCTCGGGCATGGCGGAGCTCGACCTTTTCTACTGGCTGGTGGTCGCGGTCCTCGCGGCCGGTTTGCTCATGAGCCTGGCGGCGCTCGCCCGGGCCCGCAGGCGCGCGCGCCGCGCGCAGTTGGAGGCCTCGGAGTTGCGCGGCATGGCCATGGACCCCGTGGGGGCGCGCCTGATCCGGCTGGACATGGAACTCGAGCGGCTCAATAAGTGAGGCCGAGCGCTAGTCCGGCGACTGCGGCGGCTCCCATTTCCCGGCGCCTGCAATCCGCTCGATCGTGTAGCCGCCGACGGTTCGGTACATCTCGTCGACGACGTCGATCTCTGTGGCCGAAGCGTGGATGAGCGTTTCGGTGACCAAGAGGCCGCGATACGAAAGACCCATGGCCGCGGCAGGTGGTGTGTGTGTGGGCCGCGGGCGCGCCCTCCCGCCTACCCTTAAATATCGCCGGGCCTCCTCAAACGCCGGGATGCAATGTCTATGACTCGTCGGAGCCGTGCAGCGGGAGCGGCCGCGCTGGCCGTGATGCTTTTGCCGTGGGCCGCGGCCCCGATTCCGGCAGCAGGGGAACCCCTGCCCACACCCGAGGCGGCGACTCCCTCAACGCTCACTTTCCCACCGGGCGGAGGAATCGCCTACACCAACCTCTCGGTCGAGCGCAACGCCCACGTCCGGAATGCGACGCTCAACCTGGACGGCGAGGCGATACTCACGGAGACCGTTTACCGGCTCAACACGACAACGGTCGGGGCCGGCCAAGCGAACGCCTGGTGGGGCGCGTCAGCAACCGGTGCCCCGGCGGGGCCCGTGGAGTCCTTCCTAGTAGCACCGTTCAACACGACGCAGATCAACGGGGCGGCGGACTACGGGTCGGGCCTAGGTACGGCGCCGGCCTTGAGTTCGAACCACACGTTCCAGGTATTCGTCTTCCAGGTTG
This sequence comes from uncultured Thermoplasmata archaeon, assembly GCA_965541515.1. Classification (GTDB taxonomy): domain Archaea; phylum Thermoplasmatota; class DTKX01; order DTKX01; family DATEUP01; genus DATEUP01. The sequence goes on along the minus strand of CBEUCC010000009.1, from coordinate 1,554 downwards.
GCCCTGCCAACCTCCTGGCCCTGAACGTCACGTGGGCGGGGTTCGCCTACGGGGGCCCCGGACCCGGCTACTCGGGCGAGCTGTTCCTCTTCAACTTCACAGACCTCGGGTGGGACGCGGCGGGAAGCTACCCCGCCGTCGCGACGGGCGTCCACAATGTGTCGGTGGAGACGGAGTCCCCGGCAAACTTCGTGAAGGCGGGCACCGGGTCGCTCGTCGTGCTGGTCCTTTCGGGGACGCCAGAGGCCGAAGTGAACACGGATGCGATCGAGGTGACGACCGTTGATGGGATCTTCCCGCGCCCGGCGGTGGACGTCGGCAGCGATGGGAGTTACGAGTACCGGTACGACGCGCCGGGGTGGGGCGCGATGGGGTGGCAGACCACCGATGTCGACGGGAACTTAGAGACCGAGCACTTGTTCCAAGTTGGCGGGTCGAGTTCAACGATGGAGTTCCTGGTTCCGAGCGACGCGGAGATCGATGCGGCCAGTGTGCAGTTGATTGCGCAGCCGGCGGCGAACAGCACGAACGGGACGGGCGCGAACCGGACGGTGGCGGCCAATGGGTCGACGGCCATTGGGGTTTCGGGGCTCGCGAACAATAGCGTGGGGACGACGGGGTATGTGACGCTGCGAAATGTGACGACGCTGAACTTCACAACTGTTTCGAACGAGCAGGCTCAAGGCGGCGATATCAACTCTGGCTCGGACCCCAACGGATACCGCAAAGCCGCACAAACGTTTAATGTGACTAAACGCGGGCCACTTTCGTCGTTCTCCGTCTATATGTATCAATTCCGAGGAAGCCCCGGTTCACTTGTCTTGACGATTGAAACCTTGAATGGAACTGGGATGCCCTCCGGAATTGTACGCGCATCTCAAACTCTCCCCCAGAGTTCGCTGGGTCCGGATCAATGGGTTACTTTCTCCGGCTTCAATTACACGCCAATTCTGGGCCAAACACTTGTTGCGGTCCTGTCATTTCCATCGGCGCCTCCAGACACCGCCTCGAATTTCGCCAGTTTCGGCGCGTCTTTGGGCGACTCTTACACTGGAGGCGAGAGCATGTCTTACGTTAACGTCACTAGCGTTGGCGAATTATGGGTCAGTCCAGTCGACACCGACCTCCTCTTCCGCATCGGCCAGGATGTCTCTTCGATCTCCTCCGACGCCCAAAACGTCCGCATCGACAACACCTCCGGCACCTTTTCCCAATTCAACAACATCTCCACGATCTCCTTCGTCCTGGACGCGCCCCTCCTAACCGACGGCTCACACTCCTTCCTCGTCACCAACGGCAACCCTCTCACCCTCCGCTTCAACTGGACCCTCCAGCTCGACTACTCACGCATCGCCGAGCACCTCGAGGTCGGGGCCGTGGGCCTTGCCGCTCCGTTCTTCGTTGCGGACAACCTAACCACCGGCGTCGAACTGCGCCTTGAATCGGTGCTTGCCTCCCTCCTGCCAAACGCGACCCTCGCCACGCCCGGGCCGCCCGGCACCACCTTCACGCGGGTCACCCTCGTGATCGACTCGACGACCGAGGGCCGCGTGC
>CBEUCC010000008.1:0-40326 GCA_965541515.1 uncultured Thermoplasmata archaeon | reverse complement strand
TCGGCCTCCAGCCGGATCCGCGGGTCCAGGTACGCGTAAAGGATGTCCACGATCAGGTTCGCGGACACGTAGATGAACGAAACCGTCGTCGCGAACCCCATGATCACGGCGTTGTCACGCGCGAGAATCGCGAACGTCGACCACGCCCCGACACCGGGCCATGAGAACACGGACTCCGTGAGGACAGCTCCCGTGAGCAGCCCGCCGAACGATAAGCCGACCACTGTCACCGTTGGGATCATCGCGTTGCGCCCGGCGTGCTTGCGGATGACAGTCCGCTCCGGGAGTCCCTTCGACCGCGCCGTGAAGACGTAGTCCTGCTGGAGCACGTCCAGCATCGAGGAGCGCATCATGCGCGTGATGATCGCGACGGAGATATACGCGATCGCCATCGCGGGCATGATGATGTGCGCGACGAGGTCGAAAAAGGCCGTGAGGTCGCCGAGCAGCAGGCTGTCTACGAGGAGGAAGCCCGTCGGTTGGAGCTCCGGGTGGGCGAGGAATGGGTGCGATTGGATCATGGTAACGGAGTACCGGCCGGAAATGGGCAGCGCGGGCACCCCCATTCGGTCTAAGGTGAACATGAGGAGCTGGAGCAGCAGCGCGAACCAGAAGATCGGGATTGAGACCCCGGAGAGCGCGAAGGTACGCGCGAGGTGGTCCGGGACGGTGTCCTTGCGCGTGGCCGAGAGGCGGCCGAGCGGCATGGCGACGACGATGGCCATGAACATGGCCACCAGAGTAAGTTCCATTGTGGCCGGGAAGCGAAGCGCTAGCTCCTCCAGCACGGGGGAACTGCTCGACACGGACCTGCCGAGGTCGCCGTGGAAGAGGTTGTTCATGTAGATCAGGTAGCGCGTGGCCACGGGCTCGTTACAGCCGTACCGGATCTGGACCTCCTCGAACTGGGCCGGCGTCATCCGCTCCGAGTAGTAGATGGCGCACGGGTCGCCGCTGGCGTTGATGAGGCCGAAGGTGATGGCGGTGACACCTAGGAACACCGGGACGAGCAGGAGGAGCCGCCGGACCACGTACTGCCAGAGCTTCACGGCGTGGCCCCTCCAGCGGTCATCATGTCTTCTTCTTCACATGAGACCATCGCCCCCGGAAAAAGGGGAAAGCGGGGGGGGCCCGAGGGCCCCCCCCGAAACCGGCGGCCCCGCGAGGGGCCGGGTGTTGCCTACTCCTTGTAGAGCGAGGCGAGTTTCCCGCCCTGGTCCTTCGCGGAGAACATCGGGTTGAAGAACCAACCCTTGACCCAGGTCTTTGCGACGTGGAAGTTCGTCGACTCGCTCACCCAGATCATGGAGTAGTCGCCAAGCAGCGCCTCCTGGATGTCCCGGTAGAGGTCCAGGCGCTCCTGGGAGTTCGGCATCTCGCCGGCCGCGTCGATCATCACGTCCAGCGAGGTGTTCGAGTAGCCGCTGTAGGCCGGGTAGGTCCCGCCGGTCCGGGCAAACGGCACGACGTAGTCGTCCGGGTCGGCGTAGTCAGGTCCCCAGCCGATGAAGTAGACGCCCACGGGGCCCGGGTCACCCGAGCCCGTGTGGAGCGTCATCCCTAGGTAGGTCGGCCACTCCCAACACTTGACATTGATGTTGATGTTGGCGCCAAGCGCCTCGACCCCGTCCTTCAGGATGAGCGACGCGCCCTCGCGCGCGGTGTTTCCGCAGTTGTACCCGAGCGTCAGGTTGAAGCCGGCGTCGGCCCCGTTGGCGGCCACCCAGTCGGAAGCAGCGTAGGCCGCCGCGGCCCCCGTCGGGTCGTACGGCGGCGGCGTGAGCGTCGCGTCATAGCCGTACATCCCGCTCGGGATCACGCCGATCAGGCGTTTCGCGTACCCCTTCGCCACGTCCACCATGTAGGTGTCGTAGTCGAACGCCAGCGAGAACGCCTGGCGCATGTTGATGTCCGTGAAGAAGTCGGACGGGACATTGTCGGGGGAGGGGACGGACCCGATGAGCGCCTGCGCCTCGGCGGTCGTGTTGATGTCCCAGTTGAAGGTGCCCATGAAGACCACCCAGGTCGACTGGCCCGTCTGCACGCTGATTTTCTCCTCCGCCTGGGCCGCGATCTCGATGAGCTGCGGCCGCTCGGGCGAGGGCACGTAGATGATGTCGGCCGCGCCGGAGCGCAGTTCGATCAGCCGCGTGCTGTACTCTGTGATGTACTTGATGATGACGTGGTTGACCTGCGCCGCGCCCGTCGCGCTCCAGTAGTCGTCGAACTTGTCGAGGGCGATCTGCTGCCCGGAAACCCAACTGTTCAACTTGAACGGCCCGGTGCCGTCGACGTGACGCGCCATGTACTCGTTCTGCGTGTCTGCTACGGTCCCACCGTGCGCCTCGACAAATTCCTTGTTCACGACCGCCGCTACCGTGTAGGCTATCGACGAGAGGAACGCACCGTATGGCCGCGACAGCGTGATCTCCACCGTGTGGTCGTCCGTCGCGACGATGCTGGACTCGTTCATCACCTGCGACAGGATCCACGACGGGCTGCCCGGGTCGTTCATGATCAAGACCCGCTGGAAGGAGTACGCGACGTCGTGTGCGTCGAGCATCTTCCCGCTGTGGAACTTCACATCATCGCGGATGTTGAACGTGTACGTCAAGTTGTCATTGGTGATCAGGCCGTTGGCGATCGACGGGATCTCCTCCGCGAGCACCGGCACGAACCGGTCAGGCCGGTCACCGTCGTACGAGAGCAGGGTCTCGTACACCGCCTCGATGATCTCGCCCGAGGCGGAGTCGTAGGCGATGGCGGGGTCGAGCGTCTCCGGCTGGCCGATCGTCTCGATGATGATCGTGTCCGGGTTCTTGACGCCGCCTGGTGTGGGCGCAGCCGCGATCACGACGACGGTCCACATGGCGGTGTCGGACTTCCCGCTCGTCGTGGTGACTGTCAGCGTCGCCGCGTGGCTACCGGCGTCCGCATACGTGTGCGTGAAGTTGCCGTCCCAGTCGCCGCTGTCGAGGTTGGCCTGGGTGTTCGAGTCGGTCGAGCCGTCCCCGAAGTCCATCTCGTACGTGTCGAGCGTGCCAGGGTCGGACGCGTCTGCGTTCCATGTCCCCGAGGAGGTCTCGGCGCTCCATGACAGCTCGGTGTCCGGGCGGATGACAGTCGTAGCCGACCAAAGCGTCAGCTGCGCGAGCGGCTGGTCGTCGGCGGCCGTGTCTGGGAAGTTCGGCAGGACATCAACACGGATTGGCTTCCCAGTGGTGGTCGTGTCGTAACTCTCGCCGCCGTCGTCCGTGACGTTCAGCGTGGCGTAGAAGCGGCCGTGCGTATCGTAGGCGTGCGTGGCGGTCTGCCCTTCGCCCGTCATTCCGTCGCCGAAGTTCCACATCCACGTATCAATCGAACCGTCGATGTCCGTACCCTCACCTGTGAAGGTGACGTCGGTCCCGACGGTCGTCAGATCCGTGTCAGCGGAGGCGGTCGAAAAAGGCGGCAGGTTGATGATGTCCGGGCCCGGCCCGAAACACCCCGACAAAGCGGTCGTTCCCATCAACACCGTCGACAACAGCACCAAGATTCTTGTCTTCCGATCTGTCCACACGCGCAACGAAACCCCTGCGCAACGAACCCGAAAGGGGTTCATCCGCACAACCGCGCGAAGGGCCCGGATGTCAATTTATACGTTTGCATGCCACGGGCGGATGCCTGCTTACCCAGGCGGTCCAAGCTAGCGTTGTGGCGAAGTGCGCATCGGCGGGCTCCGTCAACGTTTATCTATGCGGGGCGGGTCGCGGCGTCCGGTGATGTCGTGGCACTCCGCGGGCGCAGCGTCGTCTCGATCAACGACCTGACCGACGACGAGATCCGGCTGGTCCTCGACACGACCGTGCGAATGGCGGAACTCGCTGAGCGCGACGAGCACCCGAACCTCCTCCGCGGGTGGGTCCTTGCGAACCTCTTCTTCGAGCCGTCCACGCGCACGCGGCTCTCGTTCGAGTCGGCGATGAAGCGGCTCGGCGGCGACGTCATCGGCTTCTCCGAGGGAGCGTCGACGTCCGCCACGAAAGGCGAGACGCTCGCGGACACTGTCCGCATGGTAAGTGGGTACAGCGACGTGGCGGTGATCCGCCACCCGAAGGAGGGCGCCGCGCGGATGTCCACGCAGTTTGCGACGATCCCGATCATCAACGGGGGCGACGGCGCGGGACAGCACCCGACGCAGACGCTCCTGGACCTCTACACGATCCGCAAGGCGTTTGGCAAGATCGACGGGGTGAAGTGCGCGCTTGTGGGCGACCTCAAGTACGGACGCACGGCCCACTCGCTCGCCATCGCGCTGGCGCGCTTTGGGGCCCAACTCACGCTCGTGGCACCGGAGGCGCTCCAGATGTCCCCGGAGATCCTGCGCGCGCTCGAGGAGAGGGGGATGCGCCCCCGGGTGGAGACGTCGCTCGCGACGGTTATCCCCGAGGCGGACGTCATCTACATGACGCGGATCCAGAAGGAACGCTTCCCCGACCCGGAGGAGTACGCGCGTGTGGCCGGGACATACCGGCTGACGGTTGAGGGACTCAAGAGCGCCAAGTCGCACGCGATCGTGCTGCACCCGCTCCCGCGCGTCGACGAGATCGAAACCGGCGTGGACGCGACGGCGCACGCGAAGTACTTCGAGCAGGCGATGAACGGGGTCCATGTGCGCATGGCCTTGCTCGCGCTGATGCTCCGTGGTGAGGAGGTCCTTAAGGAGATCGGGGGGAAGCAGGAGCAATGAAGGAGCTCAAGGTCACCCCCATCCGTAACGGCACGGTGATCGACCACATCGCCGTGGGCATGGCCCTGCAGGTCGTTCGGATCCTCGACATCGCGGAGCGGGGCGCCTCATCGACTGTCTCCGTCCTCATGCACGTGCCCTCGGCCCAAATGGGCTGGAAGGACGTGGTCAAGGTGGAGGACCGCGAGCTTGAGCCGCGGGAGGTCGACCGCATCTCGCTGATCGCGCCCAACGCGTCTGTCAACGTGATCCGGAACTTCAACGTCGAGGAGAAGCACCCAGTAACGCTCCCGGAGGAGGTCGTCGGGATCATCAACTGCGAGAACCACAACTGCATCTCGAATACGGCCGAGCCGATCGAATCGCGCTTCCGGGTGGTCCGCAAGGAGCCGCTGCGCCTCCGGTGCACCTTCTGCGAGCGCGAACTGACCGACGTGCTCGCCAACATGAAGTAGAAGAACGCCCACGGTGGACGTGGACGTAGGGAGGACGACCGGGTGGCGAAGAAGCGCACGGGGAAGCGGACGGGCGCCCCCGCGCCCCGGGCCCGGTCGAAGAAGGGCGCCAGGCGCCCGAAACGCGCAGGCGCCAAGCCCCGCGACGGGGGCGACCCGGTGGCCGCGTTGCTGGACGGCGAGCTGAAGATGCATGAATTGGACGGCGGCTTCGGCGTCGACCTAGCGGCGCAGATCCGGCGTGCCGCCATTGCGCGCGAGGTCGGCGTGCGCCTGCGGGCCATCCCCGCCGGCGTGGTGCGCGCCGAGGACACGAAGGGCTCGGTCGAGAACTTCATTGGCTCGGCCCAGATCCCCATGGGCGTCGCGGGGCCGCTCACGGTCAAAGGCGACCACGCCGAGGGCAAGTATTTCCTGCCGCTTGCCACGACCGAGGGTGCCCTGGTCGCGTCCGTGAGCCGTGGGTGCTCGGTGATCAACGCAGCGGGCGGGGCGAGGGCGCGTGTGCTCTCGGACGCCATGACCCGCGCGCCGGCGTTCGCCTGCAAGGACATCGACCACACGCTCAAGGCACGCGCGTGGGTCGCGCGCAACCTGGAGAAGATTCGCAAGGCCGCGGAGGCCACGACGCGCCACGGCAAGCTCATGGCCATCTCCCCGTACGTCGTGGGACGCACGCTCTACCTCCGGTTCCACTTCTCCACCGGAGACGCCATGGGGATGAACATGGTCACGATCGCTACCGACGCCGCCGCGCGCGTGATCGAGCGCGGGACGGGCGCGCGGCTCGTGGCGCTCTCGGGGAACCTCTGCACGGACAAGAAGCCGGCCGCGGTCAACCTGATCGAGGGGCGCGGGAAGTCGGTGGTCGCAGAGGCTGTCCTTGATGGCAAGCTCGTGTGGGACAAGCTGCACGCGACCCCGGACGACCTGATCGACGTCCACGTGCGAAAGAACCTCGTGGGTACCGCAAAGGCGGGCGGCCTCGGCTACAACGCGCACTTCGCCAACGTGCTCGCGGGGCTCTTCCTCGCGACGGGTCAGGACGCGGCGCAGGTCGTGGACGGGTCGCTCGGGTTCACGACCGTCGAGCGCGAGGGTGACGGGCTCTACGTCGCGGTAACCATCCCGGCGCTCGAGGTGGGGACTGTCGGCGGCGGGACGCGGCTGCCCACCCAGCAGGAGGGGCTGCGGATCATGCGGTGCGCGGGGCCGGGCAAGGCCCGCGAGTTTGCCGAAGTGGCCGCAGGCGCGGTCCTGGCGGGCGAACTGTCCTTGCTCGGTGCGATGGCCGCCGGGCACCTAGGGCGCGCCCACACGCGGCTTGGCCGGTAGCCTACCCGGCAAAGGCCGCGTATCGAAGGACGCCGCCCTTAACAAGGCGCTCGACGGTCCACCCCTGGGGGAGTTTCCAGGTCGCCGGACCGGACCGGGGGGCGCCGCCCCGCCGCGCGTAGGGCTCGAGCTCGGCCTCGAGGTAGCTCGCGTCCGTGTCGTACTCCGGCCGGAGCTCGCCGTCGCGCAGCAGCGCCGCGAGCAGCGGGAGTCCACGCGGCTTGCCTCGCCACGCAACCTGGACGAAGGCCGTGCGCGATTCCCCGTCTTCGAGGAGCAGCCCGCGCAGCGCCTGGAACGCGGCCGACCGGCGGTACCCCGGGAGGGGCGGGCGCTGGAGGCGTTCGCCGCGGGAGGCGACCATCTTCATCTCCGCAAGCCACTGGTCCGGCGTCACGGACGGAGCGTCCCAGATCGACGCGCCTGGGAAGATTGCCACCGGCGCGGCAAACGTGACGCGAGGCGCCAAGACGTGCAGTGCGGGTACGGGGGACGCCCCATGCGCGGCGCCCGGGGCCGGCGCCCGCGGCGTGGCTCGGGCGGGCGGTTCAGCGGGGCCCGCCCCCCCCGGGGTGGACAATTGGATTCCAGCGGGGGCGGCCGGGTGGAGGGGCGCGATCACCAGGGTATAGGTGAGCCACGGCCCGCGCGCCCGCCGTGGCGGCGGTTGGATCCCCACGAAGTCCGCGCTAGGGTAGCGCGAGGGGTGCAGGATGACAATCATGTCGCGCGACTCGCTTGAGAAGATCGCCGCCAGCGCCCGGGTGACCTCCAGGCGCCCGACCCTGTCGCCTAGCTCGCTGAGGCGCACGAGCGGGTGGACGCCGCCGTCCCTGCGGGGCGCCATCGCGAGGTCGTCGAGCAACGCTTGAGCCGCCCGCAGGTGCACGTCACCCGGCGCGTGGCCGCCCTCGTTGTCCTGTGCCCCGGCGTCCATCAAGCGCTGCACGCGGAAGCCGGGGTGGCGTGCGCCCTCCACCGCCACGGACCGGAACCACAGCAGCCGGTCGATGAGTGAGGGGCGCAGCCGCCGGCCAGGCTCGCGCGATTCGTAGAAGAGGCCAGCCCACTGCTCCCGCGCGCTGCGAGCCCATTCCGGGTCGCCCGCGCTGTGGCGCGCCCATTCGAGCAGGCACCGGCGCAGGAGCTCCCCGCACCCGGACACCGTTTGGAACTCGCGCTCGACGCGCCCGATGATGTCGTCGATGTCCTCCAACACCGCGCGGGCCGCCGCGCGGTTACCAAGGACCTCTTCGTCGAGCGCCCAGAAGTCCGTTGCGTTGATCTGGAAGAGGTCGAACTGCTCCGTCTCGTCGATGTCGATGAACGTACCGAGCGCCACAGACGGGTTACCGTACCGGCCGCGCCGCCGGCGCGCCCCGCCCGACTGTTCGGTGCTGCGGGGACGGCTCTCGAGCGGCCGCGCGCGGCCGGAGTTGCGCGCCGAGACGGCGCGCCGTCGCGCCTCGCGCTCCTGCCGCTGCCGTTGGCGGCGATTGCGCCGCCGATCGGCGGTTCGCTGCCTGTGAGCCCTTTTCCCCATTCGACTCCTTCCTGCGGCTCCGGGCCGGTGTACCGAGGAGTCGCACCCATCTTCTTCCCTTCGGTATCCGCAGCCCCGGGGTTTTTGGACGCCTTCGCCTGAAGCCTCCGTCAGGGGGCCGGCCCCTCGCCAGACGCATGGCCCGCGCCCGCGTGGCTCCGGCGGTCTGCCAACCGGTAGCCGCGGTGGCCCCCACGCTGACGTCGGGGGAAGTCTTTTTAGCCGCGGGCTGCTGCCCTTTCCCGATGGCGGAAGCCCGCAAGACCCAGAAGAAGAGCGAAGGCTTCCAGGCCGCAGCCGGCCTCATCCGCTACTTTGATGCCGAGGACGACAAGGCCATCAAGATCCCCCCGCAAGCGGTCTTCTACATCTCGATCCTCACGACCATCATCGTCGGTCTTGCAAGCCTCATGATTCAAGTGTAGCGCCGCCGGGAGCGGCCTGCCCCCGCGTGGAGCCGACCATTCTAGGGGGTGCAGACCCGTGCGCCTTCCCTGGGACCGCACTGTCGACGCGGACCACCTATCGCCCCACTGGTTTGGGCGGATGCTCTCCGCGCTCTACATTTCCACCTTCATGATCCGTGCGTCATTTGCGATCATGCTCATCGCATTCCCCGTGTACATCATCGGGCTCAAGAGCTACTTCCTCTTCGGGCTCGTGCTCGCGTCCTCGCCGCTTGCCGAACTCGTCACCGTGCTCGGCCTTGGCGCGTATATCGACAAACGCGGCCGCAAGAACGTGTTGCTCATGGGGCTGCTCGTGGGCGCTATAGCGCTCTTCGGGCTGCTCCTGACGAAGGACGCGGCCCCGCTATTCGTCATCAACGCCTTCCACGGGGTGAGCGCGGCGGCCATCCTCGTCGCATCGCTCGCGTTGCTTGCCGACTACGCGCCGCCGGAGCGCCGGGGCAAGGTGATGGGCGCGTTCGACTTCGTGAACATCTTCGGGTGGATCAGCGGGTTCGCCATCGGCGGCATCCTGATCGATGTCTACCGCGACGACATCGGGATGACGTTCGTCATCGCGGGGGCCATGGGCCTTGCCGCGTTTGCCTGGGCGCTCCTCAACATCCAGGAGCCGCGCGCCGTCAAGCACCGGCCAAGCGAGATCTCCTTCAAGATGATCGCCTCCGTCCTCAAGCAGCGCAGCGTGGTCCTGCTCATCGCGCCCTGGTTCATCATCTACCTTCTCATCTCGACGATGCTCACGTTCACGTCGAAGGCCGGAACGCAGGAACTTGGCATGAGCGGCGTGGAACTCGGCCTCCTGCTCGGCGGGGGGGGCGGCGTATTCCTCGTCACCCAAGTGGTCTACGGCCACATGTCCGACAAGTACGGGCGCACGAAGATCATGGGGGTCGGAACCGTCGGGATCGTTGGGATCATGCTGACGGTCGGGACGATATTCCTCGGTGCGCCGGCCTCGGTGGCGCCGGCGGCCCACCAGATCACCCCGATCAACTTCGACGACGACCTCCAGGCGGAGTACCTCATCCAGTCTGACTTCGGGCTCTACATCATCGACGGGGATGGCACCATCATCAAGGAGATAGGACCGCCTGAAGGCGGGTTCGGCCGCGTGGTCATGCCCGAACGCATCCAACATGTCCAGAACGACCAGATTCTTCTCGTCACCGAAGATGCCCTCGAGGTCTTTTCCCTGAAGACGGATTCCATCCTCTGGGCCGAGGCCGTGGTATCTCCCCGGTTCGTGCACCCGCTCGACCTCGAGCTCGACGACAAGGTGGAGGTCCTCTACGCGGACGACCGTGGCATCCACGTTTCCGGCGAGAACGTGCCCTCCACCGTGCCTGCCCCTCCACCCCTGCCCCCGGACGCCGAGCTGCTGGACCTCGGCTGGTACGCGTACGGAGCCCCGCCCTACGGGATCTACGCGCTGTACGCGGAGGGCGGATCCTCGCAACTTGCCCTTTCGCGCGGCGGCGACCAAACGACGGTCCCGGTGCCCTCCGGTTTCACGTCGATCAACGTTCCGGGCGGCGATTTCCTGGCTGTCAGGGGTTCGGGCGGCGTCGCGATCCTCAACGAATCGACCGGAGCCGTCGAAGTCACGTATGGCGTCCCACCGGGATGGCAGACCGGGTGGATCAGCACGGCTCCCCCATCCCCGGGCGGCCCGGGCCCCGGGCTTTTCGCTTGGGGCCCGAGCGGGGGCTCGGGAATCTGGTTCCACACGACCAACCGGACCCAACCGACCGCCGAGTTGTTCGACCTACCGGCCGGCTACCTCGTAGCCACCTTGCACGCCTCCACCAATGCCTCGCAGCCGTCGACTGCGGTGGCCGGGTTTGCCGCGCTAGCCTCGAACGGGAGTTTTGTGCACATCGAATTCGCATTTTCCGGCGAGACAATGACCACCGGTTCAGCCGTCGAAGGGTCCGTCCTTGTCGTCCGCGAATCCGCCCAGTCCGTCTTCGGCCAGCTCACGTCCCTCCCCGTCGCCATCACGCTGGGCATCTTCGCGTTGATGGCCGGCGCGTTTGGGCCCGCCGCGCTCGCGGGGCTCACCGATGTCGCCCAGGAGGACAAACGCGGGACAACCATGGGGCTCTACTCTGTCGTCATCTCGTCCTCCATGATCGTGGGGCCCGTCGCGACCGGGTACCTCGTCGACAACTACGGCGGGTTCGGCGTCATGGTCTTCCTCGCGACGTCGGCCGCGGCCATGGCTATCTTCATGGCGATCCGCGCGTGGGATGTCCGTCGCGCCGGCGGTGAGAAGGCCCTGCACCAAAGGGCCGTGGCACACCGCACGGCCGCCGATGCGAAGGAGGCCGAAGAGCCCCACTCCCAGGATCCAGACAACGCGGACCATGAGGCCGAGGGGGAGCTTCCGCCCGAAAAACTGTAGGTTCACCGATGCAGCCCCGTTGAGAATGCTTTTATCCGCTGTCTCGGGATGGAAACACCGCTGGTCCGCCTGAAACAGAAGAACCACAGCCGCGCGCGCCGTCCCCCGAGACGCGCCGCGGCGCTGCTCGCTTTCGTGCTGCTCATGGGCGCCGGGCCCCCCGTAGCCCTGCTCCACGCAATGGCCGCGACCCCCGCCGCGGACATCGAGCCGCTCGAGTTCAACTACGGCGTCTTCGACCGGTTGCACGAGACCCAGGCCATCAAGGCCGCCAAGACCGACCCGAGCCTCGTCGAGCCGTTCACCGAGCCGGTCGTCTCGGCCTACACCGTCCCCACGCCCGGCTCGCGCCTGCCACTTCAGGCAAACTACAGTGTCGTGCCTTCAACGCAAGGCATCCCGAACGCCAGCGTCCTCTTCGACGACCTCGAGGGGACCCCCTTCCTCACCTACAGTTCCGTCTTCGACTTCCTAATCTCCACCGGCCCGCTCACCTATGCCATCTTCACAAACTGCTCGGGCGTCTCCACGTGGGTCAACGGGTCGCTGCGCCCGACGTTTGACCTGCAGTTCACCAACGGCACGCTGCAATTCGTGGACTGGGAGCGGTGGGTGGAAGTCGATTGCGACGCCAACCCCTCGACCGGCGACACGAACGGTTCCGACCTGCGCGCGCGCCTGACCCCGGTCATCCTCAACATTACGTTCGGGACGGAACCGGGGACGGGGCCGCTCGGCTTCCCCATTCCCACGCCGACCTTGTCCTTCCTCGGCGGGGTTGCAATGCAGGTCGAGCGCCTGGGGCCGCAAACCCCCGTGCGCCCCGTCTCGGTCGCCGTCGTCAAGTCGTTCTCCTACGACGAGAACAACTACGTCTGGTTCATCCACCTGGACCTGCCCGACATCCCGACCGCGTTCTTTACGACCATCACGTCGGACGTCGTCCAGATCCAAGGCGGCAATGTCGGCGATACTGTGGCCAACCTCCTGCAGGGGCTCCTGGGCGTGCTCGACAACTACACCTACGTCGCCCAGCTGCGTGGCCCTTACCGGCTCGGCTGGGACTTCTTGGGGGCCCTGAGCCACCTCACGCTCTCGGCCGGCTACGCGCGCTACTTCAACGGGACCGGGGTTCCCGTGCTGGCGGAGCGCACCTGGTTCGACGTGGGCGTGGCCCCCGGCACCAACGAGACGTCGGTGCCCAGCCAGGTGCGCCTGCGGCTCGACAGCGAATCGCTCAACAAGTCGTTCGACTACCTCCAGTGGATCGCCAGCGCCCCCTCCCGCCTACAGCTCCACTACTACGACGACCGCGAGAACTTCACGTATGCGGAGGCGACCCTCGACGAGATGCCCATCTACCTGGAGGCGACGGTCGACACCTTCGGCAGCGGCGATAACTCCACCACAAGTGTCCGGTACCTCGCGTCCGACCCGATTGCCCACCTCGAGTACGACGAATACATCTTCCTCGACAGTGACCCCAACCGGTACATCCGCACGCACGTGCGCCTGCGCGACGTGCCGACCTCCCTAATCATCAACGGGACGCTGGATGTCGGTGCGACCCTCACCGAGCCGGGCATCCGGCCGCGCCCTGGAATCTCGCTCGTCGGCGAGCTCATCGACCGCGTCATGGTGCGCATCGCCTCCAAACTCTACTCTGTGGGGCAAACGCTGCGCTCGATCCCCAACAACATCCTCAACCTCCCCGACGAGAAGGGCTGGGTTTCCATTGACCTGCCCTCCGGCGGGGTGATCGGCTCGCTCGAGTTCTGGCTCACGAGCGGCAAGCACGTCAATTCGTCCGGGAACTACGTGGCGTTCTACAACGACTCGGACCCCTCGACGCCGACGCCCCCGGGGGCCGTCTCCACGTCGCTCTCGGGCAGGTTAGACAACATCGAGTGCCTAGTCGCGGGCTTCTTCCAGGAACGGGCTGCTGGGACATCTTGCATCACCTCCACCACCGCGCAGGGCACCATGCTCACGCTGGTCACCCGAGGGAACCGTCCGCTCACGGCCCTCTTCCTCGACGCCCCCCACAACTCGACTGCCGTCGCGCGCATCTCCAACCTCCCCCACGTCTTCTCGTTCCGCATCGAACCGGCGCGTGTGACGTACTCGGCAAGCTCCCGCGTGTCCGCGATCGAGTACCTCTCGGAGATCGAGGGCCACTACACGAGGATCCTGCTGCAGGACCTGCCGACCTTCTTCCAGATGAACGAGACGGCCGGGAACATCCGGGTGGAGACGCTCGTCGACCCGCTCACCGGGCGCGGCGGGATCGCCCTCTTCGAATTCCAGGTGTCCGACCGCGAGCCATACACGCTGCCGGGTGACCACCTGCTCGTGTACCAGGAGCCCGGAGTGAACGCCGTCTCCGTGCGCCTGCGCGAACTTGCGACGCTGCGATACGACCAGGGGCCGGGCGGCAATGTCCAGTTGCGCGCGGCCGGCGGCCAACCCTTCGCCATGGCCTTCATCAACCGCAGCGAGCCCCTTGCCGCGCTCCTCTATTTCGACCCGCTGCCCTCACAACTCGACGTCCGTCTGCCCGGGAGCCTGCAGAGCGTCGACCCCATCCCGCTGCCGCGCCTTGGCAGCCTTTCCAGCGTCCTCGACTTCTCGCACATCATCTTTGGGATCGACGAGTTCGGGAAGGCCATCGTGAATATGCTGAGCCAGGTCGGTGTGAACCTCGCCAACGGCATCGGGCGGTTTGACCAGAACTTCTCGTTCGCGTTCGACTCCGACGCCAACACGACGCTCATCGCGTCGGTCACGAAGGGCGAGTGGTCTCGGGCCGACGACTCGACATGGGTCCACGGTCTGCGCTCGCGCCAGCGCGTGTCCCCAGCGAACAACTCCACGCTTGACCTTACGACCAAGCTTTACCTCTCGGGCCTCCCGGAGCACATGGACTTCAGCCTCAACGTGGAGGCGGAGGTCCTCAAGGTCAACACGACGCTCCTCGACTTCACGCCCGCTTTCGACTACCTGGCGATCGAGACCGACGCGGCTTCCCCCGACCCGCTCGAGCAGCCGAAGAACATCCGCTTCTTCACGGACGGGATCCGCCCGCACACGGACATCAGGCTCTCCGTCACCTTCCGGTCCGACCTCACGATCGGCGGGCTGGTGGTGGGCGACATGAACGTCAACACGACCTCGCCGCTACAGAACTTCTACGTGCGACTCACGACGCGGACGCCCCGGCCCACCTCCGTGGAGGTCCTCATCCCCGAGATCCCTGTCGCGATGAGCACGCGCGCCGTCTTCGGCGACGGCATCACAATCTCCCACCACGCGTCCGACCCGGTCGAGTTCGTATTCGTCCGGATGTCTCGCGGGATCCTCTCCCCCGACCACTCGGCTTTCGCGATCTTCCACGACGTCCCGCCGTCGGTCGACCTGGAGGTGCCGCCCGCCCCCACCTTCGAGGTCTCCGAGACCAACCCCATCCGGAACTTCCCCAACATCACGATCTCCACAAGCGAGCCCGGCCTCGACCTCGTCGCCGACGTCGACGGGAAGGCGCTCGGCTCGCGCGGCGGGTTGCGCTTCTTCGTGAACGACCTAGGCACGCGCCTGACCATGCTCGGCCAGGGGGACGCGTACTCGATCTCGTCGGACGGGGTCAAGCGCCTGCTCTTCAGCTTGGTCGACTTCCCGCTGTCCAAGGGGCTCACCATCGACGCGCTCTCGATCTACGCGGAGGACGTGCGCTCGGTGACACTCAGCATGGAGACGGCGTTTGGGGCCTACCCCATCATATTCATCGACAACCTCAACTCGGGCCGGACCGAGATCCGCTTCGAGCACCGCATCGAGGCGCTCTCGGGCCAGGCAAAGGCCACGACGTTCGTGTTTGTCGCTGTGCCCGTGGGCCGCGGCGACGTCGGCGTCTACTCGAACGGGATCGTGACCGCCCCCGACACGGGCGGCCGCCAGATCATCCTGCCAGCCCCCGTGCTCAGCGTGCTGCTCTCCCAGTTCTAGAGGTGCCGCCATGGACGAGAAACCGACACGGCGACATGCGAGCGAACCCCCCCCGCGGGCGGCCGACCCGCCGCAACCGCCAGCCGCTCCAGACGTACAACCGAGCGCGGATCCTGCCAGGGAGCGCATATCGTTTGTCGAGCGTTTCGACCGGTTCCTGCGCCGCCGGCCGTTGCGCTACTACGCCATCGAGCACGACTTCCACCTCCTCCCCCACCGCGTCGCCCACAGCCGCCGCGCCCGCCGCACCATCGTGCTCGGGATTGTTGGCATCCTCGTCTTTTCCGCGTGGTACTGGGTCATCCCGCGGACGGATGTCGAGCTCTCGGTCCAGTACCACGAGGGCCTCTTCAACTCGATCAACGTGGACGCACGGGTCATCAACCGCGGTACGGTCGCGCTGACGCCGCTGCACATCGAGCTCGTCGTCACCGTGGACGGTACCGGCGAGGCAATCGGCGGGACCAACGCCACGCGCACCTTAGCCCCGCACTCCACGCTCCGGTTGGACGCCGTCGCGTTCAAAGGCGACCAACTGACGACGACGTACCGCATTTCGGTCACGGCGTCCTACAGCGGGCAATCAGGCCCGGTGGTGCGGACGTTTGACTTCGTCACCGAGGAGCCGTACATGAACCTCTACTTCGAGTCGCCGCTGGCCTGACCGGCACGCCCGCCCGCTCGCCCGACCCCTCAGCCGCACACCGCTCCCGGCGAACCTTTTTCTCCGGGCCCACGGTTTGCCCCGCCCTCGCCTGCCGCGGTAGCTCAGTTGGGAGAGCGCAAGACTGAAGATCTTGAGGTCGCTGGTTCAAGCCCGGCCCGCGGCATCCCCCCTCCCGACTCCGCCCCAGGAGGCGTTCGGGCCGGCGCCGGACTCCACCCGAAATGGGGGGCTTGGCGTCGCATGGCCAGCGACGTGGTGGCGGCCAACACTATAAATAGGGAACTTCTTCCTTACTCGGCCGGGCATATGCCCGATCCCCGGGATGGGATGCGAGTGAGAGGCCTCACGCTCTCCGGTCAGCCGCCGCTTGCCCCAGCGCGGCTGCTGGCCGTCGCGGGGACCGCCCTCGGGCCCCGCCTGCGCGCGGTCCCCAAGGAGTCGCTCACCTCCGTGCAGCTGCGCGACCTCGAACTCGAGGCCCAATACGAACAGATCCGGATCGCGCTGGCCCGCTACGCCGACTCCACCCCCCCGCCCCTCTTCGACGGGCAGGTAAACTGCCCCGCGTGCTCAACCGTGTGCGCGGAGGAGGACCCAGCGTGCGGGTGTGGGACCTTCCTCCACTTCCACCAGATTTTTACCTGTCCAGGTTGCCACACCGTTGTCGAGCGTGACGCGCGTGACTGCATGGATTGCGGGGCGTCCTTCTGGTCGCCCGTCAACCCACCGCGGTCATCCGTCACCGGGAGGATGGTGGACGACTACCTGGACCGGAAGCGCGTCGGGGAACGATGAGGAGGAAGACCATTGGGCGACGAAGAGGCGACCACGGGCGGACGGCAGACCGTGACGCGCGGGCTGGCTGTCCTCGAGGAGGAGACGGAGAAGAACGACCGCATGATCCAGATGCGCGTCGCCCTGGACTACCTGGCCGAACTCATCGACCCGAAGCACAAGGACGCGTTCATCCGTGCGGAGCGCAGCGCGCGCACCGTGGAAGAGATGAACCGCGTGCTGGAGCTCGCGAAGAAGTACGTCGCGCAGAAGGTACTCATCGATATCCTCGACCTCCGGGTCGAATAGGGAACACGGTCAGACGGGGAAGCAGGGAATCAGAAGGGAGAGAATTGGGATGCACCTAAAGCAAATCAACATGGAGAATTTCAAGTCGTTCGGGCACAAGGTCTCGATCCCCTTTGGCCGGGGGTTCACGACCGTCACGGGGCCGAACGGCTCGGGGAAATCAAACATCTCGGACGCCATTCTGTTCGTCCTGGGCCCACGCTCAGCGAAAGCGATCCGCGCGGGCAAGCTCTCGGACCTCATCTTCAACGGGGGCGGAACGGGCAAACCCCCCGCCCGGTACTGCTGGGTCGAGCTGGTCTTCGACAACTCGGACCGCGTCATGCCCATCGAGGAGGACGAGGTCTGCTTGCGGCGGCTCATCCGCATGTCCAGGAACAAGAAGGGCGAGTACAACTCGTATTTCTATATCAACGACCGCAGCTCCGCGCTCAACGAGTTTGACGCGCTGCTGGCACACGCGCGCATCTCGGCCGACGGGTACAACCTCGTCCAACAGGGCGACATCAACCGGATCACCTCGATGAGCAACCTGGAGCGTCGGCGGATCCTCGACGACATTGCGGGGATCACGCGATTCGACGAGGACATCAACCTCGCCAACAAGAAGCGCTCGCAGGCGGAGGAGAACATCGGGCGGATCCAGCTCGTCCTCGAGGAAGTCAAGCGCAACATCAAGCTGCTCGAGAAGGACCGCCACGCAGCCTCGAGGTACAAGGAGATGCAGGAGCGCCTGGGGCTCGCCCGGGCGCAACTTGCGTACCTGCGCGCCGAGGAGGCCAAGGACAAGCTCGACCAGACGAAGAAGAAGGAGGCCCAGTGCAAGGAGGACCTCCTGAAGTTCCAAAAGAAGATGGACTCGCTGCGCGTGGAACTTGCCGGCGTTGTCGAGGACTACGACGAGGCAGAGGCGGCGATCGTGGAACTGGGTGGCGGCGCCTCAAAGGAACGGCGCGCGAAGATCGAGAACCTGCAGGTCGAGATCGCGAAGGCCGACCAGCGGGCCGAGAAGGCCAAGGAGACACTCGACGAGGCAAAGGGTCTGCGCAAGCAGTTCGCCAAGGACGTCAAGTCGATGGAGAAGGAGCTCGCGGCCGTGGCCAAGCAGCAGTCGCGCGCGGCGGGCGACCGCGACCGATTTGGGAAGGGCCTCAGGGCGGCCCGCAAGGAACTCGACGGCACCCGCGACAGCGCGGCACGGACCGACAAGGACGTGGCCGACCTCCAGCGCGCGGCCGCCCTGAAGGCCAAGAACCTCGAGGACACGCAAAAGAAGCGGCACGAGGCGGAGCTCGAGCTCGACCGGCTCGAGGAGCGCATCGGACAGGGCGAGTTGCTTCTCAAGGAGCTCGACGAGAAGGTGAAGTCCCAAGAACTGCAAGTGGCCGACGCCGAGTTCGGGATCCGGGAGATCAAAGAGGAGACCTCGGGCGCCCGGGGCACGCAGGAGCGCCTGAAGAAGCGGCTCGCCGACCTCACCCGCCAGGGGAAGGACCTCGCGAGGGCCAGCGAACGGGCCGAGGCAGAGGTCCGCGACCTCACCCGGCAGTTCGGCGCGATGCGTGCCGAAGCCGAGGCACAACTGGGGATCGAGCGCGGCTACGTCCGGTCCGTCCAGGACATCCTCGCGTCACGCGACAAGGGCGCGCTCAAGGGGATCCGCGGGACGGTCGCAGAGCTCGCGCGCGTCGAGAAGAAGTATGAGCGCGCGCTCGAGACCGCGGCGGGCGGCCGGATGCAGGCGATCGTGGTGGATGACGACTCCGCAGCGGCGGCGGCCATCGAGCACCTCAAGACATCAAGGAGCGGGCGAGCTTCGTTCCTGCCCCTCAACAAACTGCGGGTCGCGCGCCCTGCGGGCAAGGCACTCATGGTCGAGAAGGACCCCGACGTGATCGGGTTTGCCATTGACCTGCTCAAGTACGACGAGCGGTACGAGGCCGCGATGATGTACGCGTTCGGGAACACACTCGTCGTCAAGAACCTCACGGCCGCGCGGCGGCTGATGGGAGGCGTACGGCTCGTGACGGCCGACGGCGACCTCGTCGAGGCCACCGGCGCGATGGTCGGGGGCGCCCCCGTCCGCTCGGCCGTCAAGTTCTCAGGGTCGGGCACATCACCCCTAGACGACATCCGGAAGCGGCTGGAGGATGCGACGGATGCCTCGAACAAGACCGCCTCGGCCCTGAAGGACTGCCGCGTAGAGCGCCAGAAGGTCGAGGACGAGATGCGCAAGGCGGGCGCGGGTACGGGCGACGCCAGGACCCGGCTCGGACAACTCGACAACACGCGCTTGGGCTCAGGCAAGGTCCTCGCGAGCTTGAAGCAGGAGCACCAGGCGCGCGCCAAGGCGCTTGCGACCAACGAGAAGCGCCGGGGCAACCTGACCAAGGCCGTGGACGCACTGTCGGCACGCGTCGAGGAGTTGAACTCGCAGCGCGAAGAGGCGGCGCGCAGGGCTGTGAAAGCAGCGCCCAAGGACATCGCGGCGCGGCTGCACGCGGGCGAGAAGTCAGTCTCGGAACTCGCCCAGGCGCTCACCGAGGCGCGCGGGCGCGCCGAGACACTTGAGACCCAGCAGAGCGTCCTCAAAGAAGGCCTGAAGAAAGCCAAGCAGGAGTTCGCTCGCATCGATGTGAAGGCGGCGCAGGCCGAGCAGGAGATTGAGGAGGCCGCGGAGTCGTCTGAAGGGTGGCGCGGCGACCGCGACACACTGCTCAAGGTCGACAAGTCGTCCGCGTCGAAGCTCACCGCCGCGCAAAAGCGCCGCGACGACCTCTACAAGGCCAAAACGGACCTGGCCAAGGACTTCGAGGGGGCGGAGGTCAAGGTCGACACGACGGACCAGTTGATCTCGACGCTCCACGACGAGGTGCGCGCGGGCGACACCGAACTCATTCAGGCGGAGGAGGAACTGCAGGCGCTCGAGATCAAGGTCAAGCCGCCGCTGCCACCCCGCGACGAGGTGGAGGCGACGGTCCGCGCGTGCGAGAAGAAAATGGGCCAGATGGGCGCGGTGAACCTGCGCGCCCTGTCTGACTTCGACACCGAGGTGGAGCGGCGCGACTCGATGGACAAGGAACTCCAGGACCTCGACCAGCAGTCCAAGGCACTGCAGGGGGCCGTCGAGGAGCTCAACACGAAGAAGAAATTCGGCCTGTTCAAGGTGTTCGAAGCGATCAACACGAACTTCAAGCGGATCTACACGGAGCTCTCCGGCGGCGGCACGGCCGAACTCCAGCTTGAGAACCCCAAGGACCCGTTCCTGGGAGGGCTCACGGTGCGCGCGCAGCCCAAGGGCAAGAAGGTGCTGCGGATCGAGTCTCTATCAGGCGGCGAGAAATCGCTCACAGCCCTCTCGCTGATCTCGGCGATCCAGCAGTTCCAGCCGTCGCCATTCTACCTCTTGGACGAGGTAGACATGTTCCTCGACGCCGTAAACGCAGAGAGCGTCGCCCGGATGGTCAAGAAGAACTCATCGACCGCGCAGTTCGTCATGATCTCACTGCGGAAGGTCACGCTCGGACACGCCGACCACATCTACGGCGTGACCATGATGGGAAAGGGCGTCTCCGAGGTCATCGGAAACGTCTCGCTCGGGGCGCTGCATGAGGACTCAAAAGCCGGGATCGTGCTCCAGGCGACTGCGCACTAGGGGGGGCAACCATGGCTTCCAAGCGATCGAAGAAGGCCCCCGTGGGCGGCCCAAAGACCGACAAGCGCCGCCGCCCGAAGGCCCCCGCGCAGAACGGGGAGCACGTCGGCGAGATCGAGGTGCAGGCGGCCGAGCGGACGCCTGAGGCGCCCCAGGTCCGACTTGTGGAGATCGTCAAGGCGCAGGTAAGCGAGCCGGGTGTACCGGACGAACTCCCGGATGAGGCCGTTCGGCAGGCGGCCGCGGTGGAGGCGGACGACGGTCCGGACGGCGACCGGGGCGGGGACGACTTTGTCGACAGGGAAGAGGAGCCCCCGGTGGGCACGGCGCCCGGGCCGGCCAACGGGGACCCTGACCACGAACAGCTCGCCGACGTGATGGCGCACCTCCTCTTCCACCAGGCCCTGATCCGCGACGCGGACGCCGGGGCCGACATCGAGCGCTACCTGGAGCTTGCCAAGGACATCCGCCAGGGCGTGCATGTTGTCCTCGACAACCCCTTCGACAAGTCGATCGCCATAGTCTTCGAACTCGTCATGGAGGAGCGGATGAACCCGTGGGACATCGACCTTCGCCAGTTCTCGAGCCTCTACCTTAGCCGTGTGCGCGGGCAGAGCGCCGTGGACTTTATCGCGGCGGGCAAGCTGATGCTGATGGCGTGGTCAATCCTCAAGGCGCAGACCGACGAGGTCATTTCCGCGATCCAGCGGATCGAGGCCCGGCGGCGGGAGGAGGAGGAGGCCGCACTGGACCCCGGATTGGCCGACGGCGCGCCCTTTGGCGACGACGCCGCGTGGATGTCGGCCGACGAGACGACCTACAATTTCACGCGGGCGGTGATCGAGGCCGACCCGCTCCACCTCTCCGAGGCCGTCCACCCGCCGTCCGAACGGCCGGTGTCCCTCTACGACCTCATCCACGCCTTCGAGGAGGCCAAGGAGGAGGGCGCGACGCGGATGATCCTGGAGGAGGAACGCGCCAAGGCGCGCGCTGAGCTCGAGCGCACCCGGAAGGCGAACGTCTCCGGGATGATGCATAACGAGAACCTCGAGGAGGAGATCGCCGCCACGTGGACCCGCATCCTCGAGCGCGCGCACGAGGAGGAGAGCCCCTCTACGCCGCTGTCGTTGGACAGCCTGCACAACGGCACCCGCGACGACTACCTGACGGTTTTCATCTCCGCCCTTTTCTTGGCGTACAACCAACGTATCGTGCTCAAGCAACAAGACCTGCCCAGGGGCCCCATCATGCTGCAGCTAACCCCCGAGGCGCAAAAGGGGAACCTGCCGCCGATGCCGGCGCCCGTCGTGGTGGCGCCCCCCGTGCCCAAGGCGCGCCCGCGCAGCTCGAAGCGCAAGGCGAAGCGCGGAAGCGATGGCGCGAAGGGGTCGAGGCAAGCGCCCTCGTCCCGCTAGCGCGTGGCGTCGTCGCGCGCTGGCGCGTCCGCCCCGCCCGACCCAGTCTCCTGCCCGCCCTGCTCCGACCGCCCGCCGCCGTCTGGCGCCGCGGCCTTCCGCTGCTGTCGGCGGATCCGGTCCAACTGCCGCTTGGCCAGGCGAGCCCGCTTCCGCGTGCGGCGGGACCGAACCGCTAGGAGCCCCCCGATGCCGGCTGCCCCGACCCCACCCAGGACAACGATCACCGTGGGGTCGAAGAGCTCGTCAATGATGCTCAACTCGGCCTCTATCGTGATCTGCGTGTCACGGCGGATGGTCGGGTCGGTCTGGCTTGTCACCATGATGTAGAGTTCGTATTCCCCCGGCTCGACCGACGTCGAAACGTTCACTGAGAAGGTGAGGTTCGTCTTCTGGTCAGCCGACAACGTCGCTGTTTGGGGGAGCGTCGTGACAATGCCGCGGACCTCCAGGTCGGCGCGGTTCTCTAGCTCCACGCGGAAGATGTCCCGGCCGTTGCCCAGGTTGTGCACGAGTACGGATACCGGCTCTCCGCGCGGGCCGGCCGTCACCTTGACGCGCGGCGTAAGCGCATCGGCGTTGACCGCGAAGTACTGGGCGACCTGGATATTCGCCTGGTTCGAGCACTCCTCGGTCGGGTCTTCGGTCCCGGGCACCCAATGGAACGACGCGGTTATCGTGATCCGGCCGGGAGTGGTGGTGAGCTCCTGGGCTGGGACCGCCAGGGTCGCGTTGAAATTGATGGTCGCGGCCCCGGTTACCTGCTGGGAAGCCGGCTCCACGGCGGCGGCCCAGGTGTCGGGGCTGGCCACCGCGACGATCTGCACCGTACGGGAACCCGTGAGGAAACCGAGCGACACCTGGACGGACCCGGTGAAGGTCACGATGTCCCCGGAAGTCGAAGAAGGCTCTGCGATAGCAGACATGCGGTCCAAGGCGACCGTGCAGTGGGGGGGCTCGGGGGCGGCGGCGGCCGGGACCGCCGTTGCAAGCGGGCCCGCAAGGACCGCGAAGACGACGATGGCGCAAAGAACGCGCCGGCGGTGGGAAGTGTCGCGCACTTGGATCGGCCCTCGGGCACTAGGTGGGCCCACGCCGCTTTAGGTCTTGCGTGCTAGGGCGCGAAACCGGACCCGCCGATGACCGCGCGACGGGGCGTACGGCCCCCCCGCCGCGTGCGGGAGGTCCCGGGCCCGCGGCGCTCCCCCGGGTGGCGCCAGCGCCAGTCGCGACCCGTCTGCGCCGGTCTCGCGCCCGCTCAAGCAACGCCTGCCGCTTGCGCACCTTCTTGCGGTGCGTCCGCAAGGAGATTATGAGGATCACCGCGATCAACGCCGCGATTCCCGCGACCATTCCCCCAACGGGGGACGTGATGAATGCGCCAAACAGGGAGAGGATGTCCTGTGAAGGCGGCGGGTTGCCCCCGGGGGGGAGCGTCGTGTTGTTGTTTGACGGGGGCGGGGGCTCCGTCGTATTGTTGTTTGACGGCGGCTGCTCGGCCGTCCTGACGTTCAGCGTCCCCGTTAGGTCCGCGTAGGCGCCTGCCGGCGGGTCCTCCCCCGCCCCGGTCGCAAGGACGCGGATCTGGACCACGTAGGTTCCGGGGATGGCCGCGGGGTTGGCGTGGAGTGTCACGCGGACTTCGGCATTGGCACCCTCCGGCGCCACGGCGGCGGTGGTCCCTTCCACGACGATGTCGTTCGGGCGCAGGTCGTCCGCGTTGGTTACTTCGGCGTCGTACTCGGCGTCGCCGTTTCCATTGTTCTGCACGGTGATGTTGAAGCTCGTGTCCTCGCCCTGCGTGGCGGTAGCTGTGTTCATCCCGTTCGTGAACGAGGCGCCGGTCGAGTAGACCTGGCGAATCTGTATCTGGGCCGTCCGGTTCCCGGTCTGGCCGCTCGCGAAAATCATGTCGTTGTCCTGGTCGAACGCGGCCGAGAAGATGGCGGCGTCCGTTGCGGAGGCGCCCGGGGGAACGGTCACCGTGACCGGGATGCTCGTCTCCTGCGAATCCTGTGGGGTCAGCGTATAGGTCAGGTTTTCGAACGACGGGCTGACGGGCCACCCGCTGTCGACGGAGAACGTGATGTTGACCCACATCATGCGCTCAGAGGAGGGGAGCCCGAACGGGTTGCTGGCCGTAACGTTCACGTGGAAGACCGTGTCGATGGCATTGACGCCGCTTGCGTCCACCGTGACCTCGGTGGGCGAAACACTGACCACGACGGTCGGCTCGCCGGGGATCGCGGCGGCCGGTGGGAGCACGAGCGCCGCGCAAGACGCCACGACAAGGAGGACGAGCACGGCGCAAGGGGAGGCGCGCAACCGGACTTCACCTGCCAAGGAGCCAGTGGACACAGAACCCGAACGCTGGCAATTCCGATCTAATTCATGTGGATATAAATGGGTTTGGGGCTTGGTGCGCAGGGCGGTGTCGAGGAGGGGCCCCCGCCGCGGCCCGCTCTTGCCACGAATTGGACGCCCCGTCCGGGCAATCTTGATATCGGCCCGCTCGGTTCGATTGTCGCACTAAGGTGGTCGTATCCCGGTGCTCGTGAAACTCAAGCCTGACCGCCGTGTCCTCGACTTGCGGCCAACCAGCGCGGTCGCCCGATTGCAGGGGGGCAGCGAGGTCTGCCTCCTCTCCTCGCGCGACCTCATCCGGTCGGCAGGACCTGAGGGGTGCATCGTGATGGCGTGCAATACCCGCCTGCACGAGGTCATCCCCGGGATCATGCGCGCCGCCGAGGACCTGGACGCACCCGTCGCGTTCGAGCTTGCCAAGTCCGAGCACGGGTTGACGGGCGGGTACACAGGCCACACGCCCGAGTCGTACTTCAAGACGGTCACGCGCTTTGCCGAGGAGACCGGCTTCACGCGGCCGTTCTTCCTGCACGGGGACCACATCACCGTCAAGGACGAGTCGGAAGGGGAAGTCGAGGGCTCGCGCGAGCTCATCGAGGCGGAGGTCAAGGCGGGCTATACCTCGTTCTGCATCGACCCGTCGTTCAACCCGATCGCCACGAACATCAAGCTCATGAAGTACCTCGCGCCGCCCGTGCTTGAGGCGGGCCTGGGGCTCGAGGTGGAGCTCGGCGAGATCAAGCACACCACGGCCACCGACCAGGGCCGGGTCACGACTGTCCAGGAGTCCGTCGACTACATGCGCGGGCTGGAGGCCGAGGGTATTGCGCCGACGCTGCTCGCGGTGAACAACGGCTCAAAACACGGCAACTACCGGCCGGGCGAGCAGGTGCACATCGACCTCGACCGCACGGGGGAGATCTTCGAGGCCGTCAAGGGGTGGGGGGTCTACCTCGCGCAGCACGGAATCACGGGCACACCACCCCACCTTTTGGGCGAGTTCGCAGACCGGGGTATCCGCAAGGGCAACGTGGGGACACTCTGGCAGAACGTAGCCCACGAGCACCTGCCGGCAGACCTGATGGCGCGCATGCGGGCGTGGGCCGAGGAGAACAAGAAGGACATCAAGTTCACGACCAAACAATTCCGGCCGGAGTTGGACGCCTTGCCGGCCGAGGTCAGGGAAGCGATCGCCGAGGCGGCGTACCGCGAGGCCAAATCGCTGCTCACGAACTTCCGGGCGGCGGGCAAGGGGTCGGCGATCCTGCGCCGGCTGTCCGCCTGAGGCGGGCGCGAGGTGGACGGGCAACGGGAGCGCTCGGGGAGCGGGTGCTTTGGCCGTGGCGGGGACGTCCTCTAAGGGTGCGCGCGGCCGGGCCATCGCCGCGCTGCACGACGCGACCACGGCCTTGAAAGCTGCCCGTCGGGACCTCGAGGGTCGCCGGTTGCGCCGCCAGCCCAGCCCGGCGAAGGTCGAAGCCGTCCGCGCGGCCTTTGCGCCCGCGCTACCGGCGCTTCGGTCTCGTTTTGGCAGGCTCGCGGACGCCACCCGGTCCGAACGGACGGAGCCGGAGGACGAGCACTTCTACCGGGAGGCCGCCGCGTGCCTCGAGGCCTTGGGGAAGGCCGAGCTCCTTGGCACCATGTTCGAAGAGATGGCCGCTACGGCGCTCCTTGCGTTCGACCTCGGGGACAAGCGGGCCGCGGTGCGGTGGGCAAACACCGCCGGCCAACTCAACCCAGGTGATACGAGCAACAAGCTCAACGCGGCGGTGCTCGCCGCCGAGTTCTTCCGGTTCGACCTCGCGCTTCGCCTTGCCGGCGAAGTACTGCTCGCTAGGGGCGACGAGGCCTTCGCGTGGCGGGTCAAAGCCCAAGCCCTCGAAGGGAGACGGCGGGCGCTCGAGCACGCGGCGGGCCTCAAGGAGCGCGAGGGCGGTGAGGCGGAGGCGAAGGAGATGCGGAAGCAGGCCGGCGAGCAGGGCCGCGAAGCTGTCTCGGCGTTGCGCGAGGTCGTGAAGATCGTGCCCGACGACGCAACCGCGTGGTACGAGCTTGGCAAGGCGCTCTACCCGCGCTCTGAGCTCGAGGAGGCGGGGTCTGCCTACGCGCGGGCCGTCGATCTCGACCCGTCAAACGCGCTTGCATGGTACCAGAAAGCCTCCGTCCACGAGATCCTCGAGCAGCCCGACGCGGCCATCGACGCGTTGCGCCGCGCGATGTCCATCGACAAGCGCGACCCGTCGAACCAGCACTTCCGGATCGCCGCCATGCTGGCGCTCAAAGGGGATGTGGACGGGGCATTCCGGTGGGTCAACTCGGGGCTCTCGCAAGGCTCGGCAAACTTCTACGGGGAGCTGTACCGGATCGAGTACGCTGCGCTCTACGGCGACGACCGCTGGGGCAGGATTGCCGACCGGCTCTTCGCGGACGCTGGGTTCCAGCAAGCGCGCGCGGCGCAGGCGGAAGTGGGGTTCTCGTGGGGGCTCTTCGACTTCGGGTCCATCCTCTTCTTCGATTCGCTTGCGGAGGCCTTTGGCGCGGCCGAGACCTACCGGCGCGAAGGGCACGCAGAGAAAGCGCGTACGTTCTACACGCGACTCATCGGCCTGCTCGAACGCGAGGGCCATGCGCGCAAGGCGGCCCTTGTGCGGGGCCGGCTGGAGAGCCTCCCGGCCAGCGGCGCCGATTCTATCTAGACCCCGCGCCGCACCACCCCTAGGTCGGGAACTTGCCCTTGAACGTGCACAGGGGGCCAGCGAAAGTAGCCGGCACGGTTGCGCGTGGGCGCTGGGCGCGCGGTCGGTTTTCTTCAAGTGGGCCGGGCCCCCTACCGGCCGCCACAGGGGGGAATGCGCGTGCGCCTGGGAGTCCTTACGGGCGGGGGGGACGCGCCGGGCCTCAACGCCGCCATCCGCGGCATCGTCCTTCGCGCCACCGCGCTTGGTGACCACGTCATTGGCTACGAGGAAGGGTGGAAGGGCCCGCTCGAGGGGATCTCGCGCCCGCTTTCCCCGGCAGACGTGGATGGCGTTCTCAACGAGGGGGGGACGCTCTTGCTCACGTCCCGCACGAACCCCTTCAAGGTTGACAACGGGCCGGATCGGATCGCCAAGAACCTCGCCGAAGCGAAGGTCGACGCGCTCTTGGCGATCGGTGGCGAGGACACGCTCGGCGTCCTGGCGAAGCTCTCGGAGCTTGGCACCAAGACGGTCGGGCTGCCCAAGACCGTCGACGCCGACATCAGTGCCACCGACTATACCATCGGGTTCAACACCGCCATCACGGTGGCCACCGACGCCATCGACCGCCTGCATACGACCGCGCGCTCCCACAAGCGTGCGATCGTCTGCGAGGTGATGGGGCGCCATGCTGGGTGGATGACGTGGGCCTCGGGGATCGCGGGCGGGGCCCACGCTACCCTGCTGCCCGAGGAGGCGTTCGACGTGGCCGAGGTTGCCGAAGTTGTGAGGAAGCGGTTTGACGCCGGCAAACGGTGGGCCGTAATCGCCGTAGCGGAGGGGGCCGCCCCCAAGGGGGGCTCCGAGGTCCTCCGGCACGGGGAGAAGGATGCGTTTGGCCACGTTGCCCTTGGCGGCGTCGGCCCGTGGCTCGCGTCCGAGATCGAGAAACGGACAGGGGTGGCGACCCGCCACGTGGTCCTTGGCCATGTCCTGCGCGGAGGCTCACCGACGGTGGTGGACCGCATCGGAGCAACGCGCCTCGGGTTCGCCGCCGTCGACGCGGCCCACGCCGGCGCCTTCGGGATGATGGTCGCGCTTCGGGGCGACGAGGTCGTCCGCGTCGCGCTCAAGGACGCCGTAGGACAACTGCGTACGCTCGACGCGAGGCGTCTCGAGTTCGCGCGGGCGCTTTGGGGCCTCGACTAGGGGCGCCCTAGTCCTCGTCGTCGCCCCACGGGAGCGCGTCGCGCGCGATCAGGTGCAACTCGCGCGGCGTCACCGCGTGCGGGTCCAGCGCTATCAGCAGGACGCCCGTTGTCAGCATCAGGCGGTCGTGCAGCGAGTGGACGAACCGCAAAAATGTCTCGAACGTGTTGTTCGTGATGAGGTACTCCGCACCGTCGAGCGCGACCACTCCATTCGGGAACCGCTTGAGGAAGTCGACGGCCTTCATGTGGACCAGCGAGATCGCCGTGGGTGAGGCGCAGACCACGTCGTCCACGCTGTTCGTCGTGAGCCACACATACTCCCCCTTCCCCGTTCCGTAGCGCTTCTGCACCTTCTCCGGGTGCACGCGACTGATCACAAGCCCTGCGGGCGCAAAGTCGTCCGAACTGCGCAGCCCGTTGAACGCTTCGAAGAGGGAGGCCGGGTCATGGGTCTTGACCAGGTAGCACGATCCACCTTCTACGGGTCGCGCCACGAAGATCCCCGGCCGGGCCGCGCATCGCGCCTTGAAGTTAAGGGCTTCGGCCCATGAGTTGTGGGGACGGGAATTATCGCCCCGCACGGCCGCCGGCCCGGCTCCGGGCCGGTCGGGCAGAGGCCTTCAGCTTAGTGGCGAGCAGTCGCTCGTCGCTCTCACCCTCGATCCATGTCAGCTCCTCGATGAGCGCGAGGGGCCTTTCCGCTCGAATCTCGACCACCAGCGTCCCGAGCGCCTCCTCCCGCTTGAGCGCGAAATTCACGTGGCCGGCAGCGGCCGCCTGCTTGTTCAGCTCCACGCGGACCGCGCCGTCGGCACCAAGCGCGTCGCGCAACACCTCGCGCGCCGAGTCTCGGATGCGCGACGAGCGAATCACCTCGGCGAGCCGCTCGAGGGCGCGGGCCTGCCCCTCCACGGCACCGTCGGCCCTGTCGCGATCGAACCGCACGTCCGGGAAGAGCGCGCGCGCCGCGAGCTCAACGCGTTCTCGATCCTCCGTCGCAAAGACGCGGGCGCGCACCGTGACATTGGCCTCGAGCGGGACGTGCTCAAAACGAGGGCTGGCACCCTCGGCCCCAAAGCGCTCCATCTTCTTCTCGTGGCGGGTTCGGCGGTTCGGCCGCCGACGGCCTCCCGTCAGGAAGT
Source organism: uncultured Thermoplasmata archaeon (assembly GCA_965541515.1). GTDB lineage: Archaea > Thermoplasmatota > DTKX01 > DTKX01 > DATEUP01 > DATEUP01. Next base: position 11,167 of record CBEUCC010000008.1, on the reverse strand, counting down.
CGTCGTCGAACTCGCCGCCCCGCCCGCCCATGGGGATCGCCTCGCAACGGCGCCCACTAGAGGTCCATCTCCATGGGCTCGATCTCGATCTCCTCGGCAATCGTCGGCTCCAGCCCGAGCGGCTTGATCGAGGCGAACTCGTCCTCGTCGATCTTGATGAAGCCCTCCTCATAGGGGTCGCCGTACTCCACCGGGACGAGCACGGGCCTGGCCGGCGGCGGTGGCTTGAACTCCGTCTCGAAGTCCACGGGGATGAACCGCTCCTCTAGGGCCCCGAGTTCCACCGGCTCGCCGACACGCAGGCCCTCGACCGGGTACTCCTGCGGCCCGAACTCGACGAGGTCCTCGAGCATAGTCTCGGCGGCCCCCGGTTCGGCCATCGTCAGCAACTCGTCCAGCCACCCGACGACCTCCAGCACCTCCGCCTCGGTGTGCTCCCGGGGGAACCGGCGGCCCGTGAGCCGCGGCGGCTCCGCTGCCGCCAGCGTCGGCGCGCGCAGCCGCTCTTCGTGGCGAACCTTCCGGTCAATCTCCTCCTGCGGGATGAGGTCAAACGCGAACGTGCGCTTCTCGTTGGAGAGCAGCGCGTCCACCTCTCGCTCGCTCTCGGCCGGCTGGACCCCGTAGGGCAGCTTGGGCTCAATGCGCACACTGCGGAGCGTCCAGTCGTGCAGGTTCTCCAGGGTCACGTCGTACTTGGCCTGGCCCTTCCGCACGCGCAGCGAGGTCTGCACGACGAAGTCCAGGCCGGGCAGGGGCCGGCCCCGGATGCCGACACTGCGCGCGTCCTCCGAGACCGTCAACTTGAATTTGAGCGTCGCGCTCTCGCCCGGAGGAACCGCCCCGAGGCGCTTGCTCTCCTCGTCAGCGAGCCTCAACTCGTCGGAGAGCGCCGGGGTGACCACGAGGTGCTCCATGCGCCGCCGGTCGCGGTTCGAGATGGTGATGTGGAACTCGAGGAGCCCATTGACCTCGCGGATCGCTGTCGACAGGTCGAAGTCGTGGGAAAGCAGCGGGAACGGCCGCAGGACGCCGGCCGCGTCCCGGGTAGCGAGCACACCGATTTCCGCGGGTGTGCTTGGCACCGCGCCTCGGGCGCCGGCCACGGTCGGCGAGCCCCCTTCTGTCTCGCCCATCGTTCCCTCGCGCCCCCCTTGGCCCGCCAGGCCACCGCCCTCCGGGTGCCGAGCCAGACTTGCGGGGCGCAATCATTCGACGTGCGCTAAATAACCCTTTGGCAACCGGGCCCGGCGCGCGGCCAACGCGCCGGCGCGCTCGCGCCGCACGCGCGTCCCGTCCAGCACCCGCGTCCCCAACCCCCCCAAACCTTCTTCTACGCCATGGCTCATTGCCGCATCCTGCATTTTCAGCGTGTGTGGCTCCTATGGTTTCGCTGGTGAAAACTCACATAATGGGCTTCGATGAGCAACTTGGCGGCGGCATCCCCGAAGGGTCCGTGGCCCTCCTTGTTGGGGAGCCGGGGACCATGAAGTCGTCGGTCGCCTACTCCATGCTTTACCACAACGCCCTCTCGGACGACCGCAAGGGGCTCTACATCTCGCTCGAGCAGGGCCGCGAGTCGCTTCTCTCCCACATGAGCGGCCTAGGGATGGACCACTCCGTCGTCGAGGACAAGCTCACCGTCCTTGACCTCGCACTCATCCGCAAGAACCTCACCATGCTAGGCGACCACTCGTGGCTCCACGTCTTCAAGATGTACGCGGACAACCTGAAGAAGTCGCAGGACTACTCCCTCCTCGTGCTCGACTCCCTGCCCGTGCTCGAGTTGCTCGCCAACTTCGAGAAGCCGCGGATCGAACTCTTCCACTTCTTCGAGTGGCTCCGTGACCACAACACGACGACGTTCCTCATCCAGGAGCAGGAGCGCGGCAGCCAGATGTTTGGCAAGTACGACGAAGACTTCCTCTCGGACGCAATCCTCCACCTGCGGATGTCCGTGCTCGACGACATCAATGTCCAGCGGCGCTTGCGGGCCGTAAAGATCCGCAATGCCAACCACTCGCCCAACTACTTCCAGCTGCTCTTCCAGGACGGGCGGTTCCAGGTGACCAAGATCATCGAAGACTAGCCGCCGCGTTTTGAGCCCGGCAGGCCGCCCCGTTGGAACGGTCGCGCCGAGGTCAGCCAGCGCCTGTGCAGGGTCGTTCCAGTCGGCTCAGGGCGCCCCGGAAAGCTTCATAAAGGAATGAGTGTTTGCCCGCGCAAAACCGAGGCTGGCCAGGCCGCCAATCCTCCCCATGTTCCTCGGTAAAGCCGGTTCGATTACACCGCACCCTCTTTCGAAATACAGACCCGAGGTGTGTTGAGGATGGGCCTCTTCCGTCGAGAAAGTGCGGGCGTCCCCAAGGGGGACGACGAGGCGCGCGAAGAGGATCTTGCTGAAGCGGAAGACGAGTTCGACGAAAACACCGAGGCCGACACCGACAATGTCGACGCCGAAGGGGAAGACCTCGAAGAGGCAGACCTCGAGGACGAAGAGCTAGACGAAGACCACGGAGACGACGACGAGGGCGCGTACGAACCCTCGCGGCCCCACCAGCCCATCCTCCCGCGACTTGCCGCCGTCGGAAACAAGGTCCGTTCTTGGCCCTGGTGGACCCCCGTCCTGCTCATCCTGATCTTCCTGGGTGCCATCTTCATCCGCTCGTACTTCTACTGGGAGCCAGCCTGCCCCGAGTACATCGACGGCGTCTGCCTCTATTCGGGCAACGATCCGAACTACCACAAACGCGCCGTTGACTACGTCCATGCCAACCACCAGTGGCTGGCCTGGGACCCGCTCCAGAACTACCCGGCCGGCGCTCCCAACCCCAATCCTCCTGCGTACGAATTCTCCGTGGTCCTGATAGGGTACCTCATCTCACCCATCATCGGCGATACGGACCAAGCACTGACCTGGTCGATGGAACAGGGCGGCGCCCTGTGGGCGTCCTTCACGATCTTCCCTGTCTTTTTCGTCGGCCGCGAGATGTTCGGCCGCAGGCCAGGCCTCATCGCGGCGTTTCTGCTGGCCGTCATGGCCGGCAACATCGAGCGCACACCCGTCGGCTTCTCCGACCACGACGGTTTCTTCGTGTTCTTCCTCGTCTGCGGGTTCTACTACTTCATCCGCGCCATGAAATACACGAAGAACCGCACCTATGTGCGCGAGTGGAAACAAATAGACGACGTGACCAACGGTTTCATGCGGTTCGTACGCGAACACAAGATCGCGCTACTCTACACGCTGATGGCGTCGACCATGTGGGGCGCCGTCGCGCTCTCCTGGAAGGGGTTCCCGTACATCTACGCGATCATCCTCGTGTACTACTTCATCACGGTCGTCGCCCAGCGCTGGTTCCGCCCTGAGGACAGCTTCGCCGTCGGCATGCTGACGATGATCGCGTTCACGTGGGTGATCGTAATCTCGCTTCCATACTACTACTCGATGAAATTCATCAACTGGTACGAGATCTACTTCCTCGTCTGGGCTGCGGCCGGCGTCGTGACATTCTTCTTCATCCCCACACGCAACATCCCCTGGATCGTCATTGTCATCGGGATAGGGCTGCTGCTCGGTGTTGGCCTCCTGCTGCTGAACATCTTCGCGCCCGACGTGGCCGCCACTATCCTCTCAGGCGCCGGCTACTTCGAGCGTAACAAGCTCTACGGCACCATCGCCGAGGCCCAGCCGCCCGACGTGTCGCGCCTCGTTGCGTCGTACGGGTACGTCACGTCGTTGCTCGCCGTCGGGGGAGTCGGCCTGATGGCTTTACGGCTGCCGCGTCGCTGGTCCAACGCATACGTCCTGATGCTTGCCTGGGCTGGCGCCGCGATCTACATGGCGCTCACGGCAGTCCGCTTCATGTACAACGCCACCCCGCTGTTTGCCATCATCGCCGGGTGGATCCTCTGGGGCATCATCGACAAGACTGGCTTCTCCTTCAAGCTGTACCGCGAGCGATGGGCGCGCTTCACACGTTGGCGCAAGATTCGGACGGTCCCATTCGCTCACACGGCCGTCGCGTTCTTCGTCGTGTTCATGGTCATTTGGCCCAATGTCATGCAGGGGCTCGACGCCGGTATCCCGTTCGAGACCAAGAAGAGCTGGGACACCGCGATCTACAATTTCATGCCTGACTTTACCGACCCCTTCGTCATCCAAGTGGGCGACTTCGTATTCCAACCGCTGAACGACATCCACGTCTTCCGGCCGGACTTAGACACCTTCGACCCCGAAAGAAGCAACCTATGGTACTTGGGCGCTTTCGGCACTTCATTCATGAGCGATTACTGGGCCGTGTCCATGCGCTGGTTAGCCACGCAGGACACGGAAGTGCCCGAGGGGGAGCGGCCCGCATTCATATCCTGGTGGGACTACGGCCACTGGGCAATGCACGTCGGGCGGCACCCGGCGGCGGCCGACAACTTCCAGAACGGGTTCCAGTTCGCGGGGAACTTCATCGGGGCCCAGGGCGAGGAGAACAGCACCTCACTCATCTTGGCGCGATACCTCCAGACGGTCCCGGGAAACCCGTCCGTCGACGCGCTTGCGCTCCACTTCCTCGGCCAGGAGGGCTACGACGCCTACAAGTTCTACGCGCAGGATCCGGCCTCGCACAGCGAGCTGATCCTCTCCAACCCTGAGAAGTACGGGCGGCGCGACCCGCCGATCTCGCATGAGAACGCCTTCCTCATCCTCGTGTCCGGCATCATCAACGAGCGCGTGACGCCCGACGACCAGATTTGGTGGCTGCGCGACGTCGAGGAGCAGGCCGGCTTCTCCATGCGGTACTTCGCCGTCGACGTGCGCATGTTCCCCTTCAACGCCGGGAACACCGGCATCTTCTACGCGCCCATCATCCTGGCGGACTTCGACCGCAACGACTTCGTGGAGATCCGCTGCAACCTCGACTCGGGCCAGACGATTCCCTGCGACGACGTTACCGCTAGCCAACGCGTCGTGGGTACCGAGATCGCCTACAAGGAGGCGTTCTACAACTCAATGTTTGTCCGCGCGTACCTCGGGTACACCGGCAACGACGTGGGGGGCTCCTACCACGGGTTCCCCGGCATCCAGTCGTCATGCGGAGGGGACACCAGCAACTGTGTCGCCGGCTCCCCGCCGATGCAGGGGTGGAACATGTCGCACTGGCGGATGGTGCAACGCACCGTGTACTTCAACCCGAACTCGACGGATCTTGCAAACCACACGTCCGAGTGGCAGATCATCACCGACCAGGAGGCCGACCAGTACATCGACGACGAGAACGTGACGATCGACCGGCAGATCCTGGGGCTCGGCGAGCAGACGGGCACGGGCGTGATGTTCCTGAAGTACTACGCGGGCGCCTGGGTCAACGGGACCGTGCGAACCCCCTCCGGCCTCCCCGTCCCGAACGCGCGTGTCACCGTTTTCGACGACCTTCGCGTTGGTTCCGGTGGAATCCCAGGCGTGCCGCACGGGTTCACGCAGACGAATGAGGACGGGAACTATTCGATCCTCGTCCCCTTCGGCAACGTGACACTTGTCGCTTCGGCAGGCGGCAACCCAGACCCCATCGCCCTGATGGAGAGGGTGGAGCTTGGCCGCATCGTCGTGCCAGTGTCCGACGACCAGGCGATGCGCAAGGAGATCGACGTAGACGGGGACGGCGTGGCCGACTACAACATCCAACGCGACATCCTGGCGGTCCCCGGCGCCCTGCAGGGCCGCGTGTACCTAGACAAGGGCACCCCCGGCGCCTTCAACCCGGCCGAGGACCAGCCCCTGCCCGGGACGGTCCTGACGCTCAACTCGACCACGGCCAACCAGAGCTGGACGGCCAAGGCCGAGATCGACGGCACCTACCGGTTCTCTTACCTGCCCGGGGGCGTCTACAACCTCACCGCGACCGACGGCGCGCACAACTGGACGGTGGCCGACGGGCTTTCCGTCGCGGGTAACGCGACGACGTTTAGTGAAGCCGGGCTCGTCCCGGGCGCGATCCAAGGCAATGTCACGGGGCTGCTGGAGCCGGCGGCCAACGTCACCGTCCAGCTCGAGGACCTGGCCACCGGCGAGGTCCAAACGAATATCACGAACGGGACAGGGGCCTACAGATTCGAACTGCTGCGCCCCGGCAACTACACACTCTCGTCACTGGAGCCAAACGCCACCTCGTTCGGCGAGGATGTGGCGCTCCGGCCGGGCGATCAGCTCTCGTTCAACTTCACCTCCATCCCCACCGTGGCGGTCGACCTCCAGGTGTTCCTCGACCGCAACGGCAACGGCACCTTCGACACGGGCGAGTCGGCGGTCAACGCCACCATAGAGGTCTCGTCCGTCGAGGGCGACTACTTCAACCTCACCACCGTCGGCGCCGACGGCCAGTTGACCACCCGCTTCCCGCCGGGCGAGTACCAGGCGCGCGCATTCTACTTCGACTCCGGCGGCGAGCGGTACGCCGGCCTTGCGGCCGTCACGGCCGAGGCTAACGGGTCGACCTGGAGCCTAGCGCTAGCGCCGGCCGTTCGACTCAATGGAACCGTCTTCCAGGACGTCGACGGCGACGGCAAATGGTCTCCCGAAGGGGACACGCCGGAGGCGCCGATGGGCAAGGCGGAGGTCTTCCTCGAGGAGATCGCGACGGGAGCCGAGACGCGCGTCATCGTACGGGGCGACGGCGGGTTCGACCTCGTCGTGCCGCAGGGCCAGTACACGCTTCGCGTCGTCCAGTCCCAGGCAGGCCTGGACAACGCTCTCGTCGCGTTCCTCGAGTTGAACCTGACTGCCGACAACACAGGCCTGGAAGTGGCACTGCACAACGGCACCAAGCTCACAGGCCGCGTCGGGTACGACGCCGACCGGGACGGCACGTTGGACGCGGTCAACCTGGAACTCATCGCGGACGCAGGCCTGCACTTCATCAAGGGGCCGTTCCGGGTCCCGCTAAACACCACGGAAGCCGGGGACTACACCGCGTGGCTCGAGGAAGGAAACTGGACGCTCGAGGTCACAGCGCCCGGGTATGTCACAAACACGACGTGGGCGCTCGTCAACGCGACGGAGCTGGCGAACAACACGAGGGACGTCGAGCTGAACGCTAGCCTCGTGCATGTCGAGGGGCGGGTCGGTTTCGACCAGGACGGCGACGGCGAAGTCAACGCGACGGAGGGCTTTGCCGGCGTGACAGTCGCCTTCGAGGCCGAAGCGAGCGACAGTGCCTTCGGGTTCGGCCAGAACATCACGGTCCAGACGGGGGCTGACGGCAACTACTCGGCGGACATCTCGGTCGGGCGGTACAAGGTCGTCATCTCGACCGACCGGGGGAGCGGTCCGGACGCCCACCGGTACGAGACCTGGGACGAGGTGGCCCAATCGAGCGCGATCGGCCCCCGCGTTGTGCCCCAGGCGGACACGCTCGTCCAGAACTTCTCGCTGCGCGAGCTCACGCGCCTTGCCGGCGTGGCGTGGCGCGACCTCGGCTCGGGTGTGCCGGACATCCCCAACCGCCAGGCCGCCGCCGGGGCCACCGTGACCCTGCGGGGCGGGCCGGCGCCACTCACCGCAACCGTCGGGCCCGACGGCGCGTTCGAGGGGTACTTCCCGTCCGGGAACTACACCGCCGAGGGCGCGCTCTTTGTTCCGTCGGTCGGCACCACGCAGTTCTTCGCGACGGTCAACCTAACGCAGCCCGTCACGCTGGCGACGGCACTCACGGCCCTCCGGCCCCAGGCGGACCTCCATGTGTACGCCTTCGACGACGGCAACGGCGACGGGGTGGACAACGACAACTCGACGCTGATAGACGGCATCACGGTCCACTTCACGAACGTCACATCCTCGAGCGCCCTCATCCTGAACAACAACGCCACGGTGTCGCTCCTGCCCGGGCGCAGCTACACGTACAGGATCCAGGACGAGAAGGTGGAGACCGTAGGCAATGTCGACATGCGCGTCCGCTACGAGCTCGAGGGGACTTTCACCTTCACGCCGGGGATGACGGACCTCACGCTGCCGGTGCCCCGCCTCTACCTCGTGGGCGGTTCGTTCTACTGGGACCGCGACGGCGACGGGACGTTCTCGCCGGTCGGGAACGAGGCCCCGATCGGCGCGGTCGTCGAATTCCGCGAGTGGGGCAACGACAGCAACATCGTCGTCCAAGAGGCGGTCGAGCCCGTGGGGTTGTACGAAGCGTACCTGCCGATCGGCCGGTACAACATCACCGTGGACCACGGCGGATTCGACACCGCCAACGACTCGTGGAGCCTGAATCTCACGGACTCCCCGCCCGCCTCGGGCTGGACAGTGGACATCCGCCTCAAGGCGCACGACGTCTCGCTCACGGGCTTCACCTACTTCGACACCAACCGGAACGGTGAGCTCAACCGGTTCGAGGCTGGCGAGGCCGTGGCGAGCCTCACCCTGTTCAACGCCACCAACCTGACGGACCAGCGCGTGCTGTCAGTCGCAGGCGACGGCCGGTACAACGTGACGCTCCCGCCCGGCACGTACACGCTCTTTGCCGTCGGCGACCACGCGGGGACGCCGGTCGCAGGTGTCGCACGCGTGGAGGTCGACCCCGTCGGGGGCCTAGCCTGGCAGAACGTCTCGCTGTCCGCGTCCCAGACCATCACAGGAACCTCCTTCCTCTACAACACCACCGGTGAGCGCCACACGGTCCCGGTGATAAACTACACTGTGGCGCTTGGCACGGCCGAGATCTCGCTCCCGCAGCCGGCCGGTTCGTTCGTAGCCGCCCTGCCGGAGGGGACGTACCGGATCACCGCGACGACCGAGACGCAGGAATTCGGCCGCTCGATGAACTACACGCTCGACCAGGGCGTGCTGGTCGACTTCGAGCCCGTCACACAGGACTTGAACTTCACGAAGGACCGGCGGTACACGGTGCGGTTTGACTACGTGCCGCCCGCCAACCAGATGCTGGAGCTCGCCGACTCGGTGAACTACACCGTGACGATGACCAACAACGGGACGGACAACGCCACCTTCGACCTCGTGATGCCCCCCGAGGCCCAACCGGGCGGTTGGACCTACATGCTCGAGTTCGACAATGTGACGCTCGAGATCGGGGAGTCCCGCACCCTCTGGGTCGTGATCAACACCACCAACGAAACGCGGGGCGGGCTCAACACCGCAATGCTGCGCGCCACCCCCCGGAATGTAAGCGGCGAGGGCGGGTCGGTCGACCTTGAGCTGACGAGTGAGACCGTGTACCGGATCAAACTCAGTTCGAGCGTCGAGTCCCCGTCGGCGTCGGCCGAGCAGACGGACTACCGCGTCGTGATCGAGAACGACGGGAACGCGGTGGACCTCGTTCGGCTCACCGTCTCCGGCGTCCCGGACGGATATACGGCCCAACTCGACATCGGCCACGCCGGCCGCGAGGTCGAGATCGAGCCGTTCGAGGAAACGCGCGTCCTGATCCACGTCAAGCGCGACCCGAGCGCGCCGTTTGCCCCGGCCGGCACGAGGTTCACGGTGTCGGCGCTCTCTCTCACGAACGCCTCGGGCTCCTTCGGCGCGACGGTCCAGGTCGAGCTCGCCTATGCGGACCTCCACATCGGCCCGTCGGGCAACGCCACCAAGGCGACGGGACCCGACGGGTCGGACCTCGTCACCGTCGGCCCGCTCACGACCCCGGGATTCGAACTCGCGGCTTCGCTGGCGGCCGTCGGCGCGGTCGCAGTCCTCCTCGGACGGCGCAGGGGGGGTCGCACGTGACCGCCGCCGAGCCGGGCCGCAGGCGCGAGGGGGACCGAGCACGGGCCGGGGCCACGCTTGCGACCGTGTGCCTCTTGCTGCTCACCCCGGTCGGCGCCGGCACCGCCGGTGCGTTTGACCCGGGCGTCGTCTCGCTCTCGCAGGGGTACGAGACGGCGGACCCGGCCGCCGCAGCGGCCTTCCGCCTCGCCCTCGAGGACAACCTTACGGCTTGCGCGTGGGCCGACTGCGAAGTCACACGCTCGGATGAAGTGAATGTAACAGTCACCGGCCCCGACCGGATCGGCGGGACGACCGTTGCGACCTACGGGATCGATGTCTCCGGCGTCGAGGGCTTCGAGCAGAACTACACGACGATCGCGGTCGTCCTCACGGGCGACACGACAAACGTCCAGTTCAACACGGACGAATCGGCCGAGTTGGCCGGCAATGTCGCATACACGAAGCTCCTCGAGGGCTCGTCCTCCATGGAGGTCAACGTCATCGGCCCCAACGCCACGGGCGACCTCAAGCTCTACGTGTTCGGCTACGTGGGCAACGGGGACCGCCTGACACACGGGCAGGAGGAGCTGTACCACCTCGAGGAGGTGTCGATCAAGACCCGGCCGACACGGTTCGTCCCTCTCAATGTGACCGTGGGCAACGCGCAGAACGTGTCGGTAACCGGCGTCCCGGTCTCCTTCTTCGTCAAGGGGCCGGCCGACGCGAACTACGAGTGGGTGGGGGACACGACAATCCCCACGATCGTGGCCAACGGCGAGGCATACGCCGCGATCGACTGGGACGCCACCTGGGCCGAGGACACGGTCTACACCGTCAAGGCGGTCATCGACCCCGAGCACGTGTTCCCCGAGACCCGGGAGGACAACAACGTGCGCTTCTTCCAGGTGAACCTCGGACCCGAGAGCGATGCCGGCCCGGAGGAGTTCGGAGAACTCTTCGGCTACGGTGTGATCGTCGTTTTCGTCGCCGTCGTGACCGGCATCTGGTGGTACAACCGCCGGTACGAGTAAGCGTCTAGCTCACCCGAGCGCGCGCAGCGCCTTGCGCGCCTCCTCAAGGATGTCGTCGGCGTCGCCGGGGTCGGCCGCGGTGTCGACGACCGCGACGAGCACCGTGTCGTCGTCGAGGTCCAAAAGGACGATCCGGACCCCGCCCGACTCGACCGAGGCGCGGTCGGGCCCCTCGGCCTCGAACTCCTGCAACAGCTTCTCGCCGATCCCGTAGAGCGTGGCGATCCGGCCGGCAAACAGCGCGCTGTCCCCGACCATCCCCTCGCCGACCCCCGCGTCCTCGTCGCGGCCGAACGACTTATTCACAACACCTGCGGCACGTGCCCAGGGATGGCGGATGACCGTGTCGAGGACGCCCCGGACGGCTTCCTTCACACCCGCCTGCGCCCCCGAGCCCTCATCCGGTCCAGGCAGTCTGTCCACCCCC
>CBEUCC010000007.1:0-41402 GCA_965541515.1 uncultured Thermoplasmata archaeon | reverse complement strand
GGGAGGCGGCGGTCTACGTGACGACGAAGGACTTCGCCGACGACGTCTTCGCGCGGCTCGCCGAGATGGGGTTCGACCGCGGGACCCACAAGGGGTCCTACAAGCTCATCGACGCCTACTCGACGCAGTCCGACCCCACGCTCGAGGACCGCGACGACGTCGTCTTCGTCCCCTCCATCGCGGACTTCGCGAAGCTCTCGAACGCTGTGATCTCGACGATGTCGGCTTTCATGACTGAGGGCCACTACCGCCAGCGGCTGGCCTTCGACTCGCTGGACACTGTCCTCATGTACGTGAACGCGCAGGGGGTCTTCCGGCTCCTCTCCTACCTGCGCGCGAAGGTGAAGGCCTTCGGCGCGACGGCGGTGTTCCTGCTCGAACCGGACCTGCACGAGGAGCGCGACGTGAAGACCCTGCTGCAACTTGCCGACGCCTTCATCGAACTCACGGACGACTCGGAGATCCACATCACGCAACTGGGCCGGCCCAAGGTGCGGTACTCCTACGTGATCACGCCGAAGGGGATTGTCGTCACGGACCTGTAGGTTACCCCGCCTGCACGGTAGGATCCCCGCCCTCGGGGATGTCTGCCCTGTCCTTGGCGAACTTCGTGTAGAGTTGGAGGTAGGGGATGAGCGCGTCCATGATGCGGTTCTCCCCCTTGCGCAGGTGTTCCTCGAAGGTCGAGCGGGAGACGCCCGACGCTTTCGAGACGTCCTCTGTCCCTACCTTCCGGGGGGACAGGTAGTAGCCGTGTCGGTGGGCGTTGAGGAGCGCGTCGCGCTGCTTCCCCGTGAGGTCCCCAAAGATGCTGTGCACCCATACGGACGAGGGCAGGAAGTCGTACGGCAGGTCACGCTTCGAGATGAGCTCGGCCTTCCCGGCGGACTGCAGCGAACTGAACATGGCGCGCGTGGCCGTCTCCTCGAACGAGAGGACGCGAGCGTAGCACCACCCCTCGGAGAAGACGGCCGGGGGGACCACCATCACGTTGTGCGGCTCGACTATGTTCCACACGGAGTTCCACCGCCCGCAGGTGTCTTTGAGGAAGAAGGTCCGCCCGCCAGAGTTGTCCCCCCAGGACTCGATGACCCAGCCGCCCTCATCGAGCTGCTTCTGGACGTCCTCGAGGACGGCTTTGTTGAGGGTGGGTACACGGAGGAGCTCCCGTTCCCAGATACACCAGAGCGAGAGCGCGGTGTCGGGATTTCGCTGCGACACCTCGATGAAGGGGTATTCGAACTGCGCGCGGAACGAGATCTCCCAGAGGTTCATGAGAAGGGCCTGGGGAGTGGGGGAGGATAAACCTAGGCCCGTCATATGACGGCTGCAGGTGACGGCTGAAAGAGCGTATGGTTGCGCGTCTTAGGGCATCCATGGCGAGGACGATGTGGCCAACATTAGAAACTCTGACAAGGATGGACGACGGACGTAGGATGCGCGGGCGAGGGCGGGGAACGCTTGCTCTGGGCTCGCGAAAGAGTGCGACGAAACCCGATGCAAGTCGATGAAATGGAGTGCCGAGGGGGAGATCTAGGCGCGGGCTTGCCGGTAACCAGGAAACTTAGTCTGGTTTTGGAGTCGGGTTCGCCGACGAAGGCCCCTCACTTTGCCAGGACTACGAACCCTGATGATCAATCCGCTTTGTCGAGAGAGCGACGCGTGCGCTTCAACACAAAGGCCATCACCAAGGAAAGGACCGCCAGAGCCACAAACACCACGAACCCCTGGGCGTAGCCGATATCTCCAGGTCCCGCCACAAAGGCGCCCATGATGGGCGGGATCGCAAACCCACCGAAGGCACCCAGACCGCCCACCCATCCGGCGGCACCGCCAATAGCCTGCGGGACCACCTGCGGCACCACTTTGAACACGGCGGCGTTGGTGATGCCCATCCCCAGAGCCATCACGACTACTCCACCGACGGAAAGGCCAAAGTCCTGCGATATGGTCATCAGGAGAGCGCCGACGATCATGGTTAGCAGAGCCAGGATGGCCGTGTTTTCACCGCCCAACTTGTCCGATACGACCCCTCCCGCTACCCGGATAACCGAGGCGAGGATGGCGAAGAGGGCCGTAAGCATACCTGCAGTTACAATGGTGGTGTCGAAGAAGAGCCTCCAGTACGTAGGCAGCCAAGCGGTGAGGGCGATGAAGCCGCCGAAAGTGGTGAAGTAGATCGCCACCAGGGTCCAAGTCTTCCAGACCTTGGCCGAAATCACAAGGCTCTCAGTCGGTCGCCCTGCCGGAAAAATCTCCTGGCCGGATTCACGCGCCATAACCTCCGCCTTGTCCGACGAAACGCCCTGAGCCCGCAGCTGGAAGAACCAGGCGTTGCGCCCAATCCAGAAGTACACAACCGTACCCGCCACCAGAAAGATGAGCCATACGAGATACGAGCCCGCTAGCCCAAGAGACACCATAGCAAAGGGCAGCACGAGGGAGAAGACCCCAGGCGCGGCGTTCCCGATGCCGCCGAAGGTGCCCAGCGCTCTTCCCTGCCGCTTCTGGGGGAACCAGTAGGAGACCTGGCTTATGCCCACAGAGAAGGTCGCGATACCGCAGCCGCTTAGCGCCCCCAAAACCAGGATCAACGGGTACAGATCGCTGCTCAGGTTGTCGGGGTAGAGCAGATAGACCACTAGGGTGAGGCCCACCATGCCGATTATGGAGAGCACCAGGAGGACCAGGAGCGGTTTTCGTCCCCCCGTCGAGTCCACCCAGGCTGAGAACGGGATGCGCAACAACGAGCCCGTGAGCGCAGGTACGGCCACAAGGAGGCCGACCATGACGGGGCTGAGCTGCATCACGTCCTTGAACTCGGCGGCGGTCACACCGAAGAGGGAAACGGCCGCGAAGCCCACGAAGAACCCGAGGGTCGCACCGTAGAGTCCCTGGCTGGGCCCGCCTTTGATCTTGTACTCGGTGATGCTTATCTCTCCGTTTCATCCAGGGAAATGCGCGCTCGCCTGTTCATACTTGCTATTGGGCTGGCCAACACTCACTCGCTCTTCCCCCTTGACCTTGCAGTCCACCCTCTGCCACGAGAAGGCGCGCGTGCCGATACACGAGTCAACGGGGTGGCTCACCGAGTACTAGAGGCAGCAAGGGCTCACCGCATCGTGCGAATATAGCTCCTCATCGAAATGTAGGGTCTAGTGATGTAACCGAAAGGAAAACTCCAAACGTGGACAAGCTTGGTGAACGGGAAGTAGATGAAGAACATGGTGGCGGTGACGATGTGGATCTTTGTGATCAGTGTAGCCCCCGCCATTAGCCCTACATCCGGGGAAAACGTGTAGACGCTGACTAGCCACGGACCTACAACGGTAGAGATGCCAAACACCTGAGGGAAGATCACTTGATAGAGGGCTAGCACAGGGATGACAAAAAGGAAAATCAGAATAACATAGTCCTCTGCCGTACTCATCGCACGCATTTCCGGGATCACAATCCTCCTGACCAATGCCACGAGGATGCCATAAGTGAAGAGAATCCCAGAGGCAAGGCCGACCCAGTGAAAGAACTCAACCATGTTCACATAACCCAGGTAACCTCCCACGAAACCGACAACGTGTCCCACAAAAAGGACAATAATCCCCACGTGGAGGGCGATGCTTCCAGCGCCCATCATAGCTCGCCCGAAGAACCCGCTGGATCTGGTCGTCCACTGAAAGTCTCCTCGCGCAGACCACTGTACCTGACCCTTGTACGCACGGTACACTGGCACGAGGAAGAACACGAGTATGCCAATATAGGGCAAGATGCCGAATGAGAGATCATCCAACCACATGGTCCTCCACCTCCACACCTTTCGCGACCTCAAGGTCGACTTCTACAATGTGAGAAAGGGCAATGAACAGCTTCTGATACGGACTCCCTATACTCTCAAGATGGGCGTCCAATTCAGGCAACGTCGGCATCAGGTACTCTTTGATGAATTTCTCCCTCACGCTGTCCTCGCGTCGCTGGAGACTAATCCACAAGAACTCTATCATCAGGGGGAGAAAGTCAGGCAACTCCGCCACATCCAGTTTCAGGCCGAAGTGCTTGTAGATGTTGATGAGCTCAATCATGTACATGTTCCTCTCGGAGTTGGCGGCTTCCACACAGCCGGAAGGTTCCTTGAACCTGTAACAGCCAAGGTAGAGGGGACATGTCGGTTCCAGTTCGAAGGTCTGGACGTAATCGTCCACATCCACATCCTTCAGGTCGTCAACGAAGGATTCCAGGAGTGTGGCGGTCCCTCCGTCCACGTATCGCGCGATCTTTCCCAAGGTTTCCTGGGTCGTCTCATGGACATTCTCCAATTCCATATCACCAGGATTGCGCAACAAATCCTCGACAAGCTTGTATGAGGATTCAAGAGCATCATTTCGAGATCGAAGTTCTCCAGAGATCATCTATTCCACCCCTCCCTGGTGTTGCTCCTCGTGATAGGTCACTCGTCTCTTCATCGGGGAGAATACTTTCATCTCATCGTAGCCCACGAAACCCCTCTCGGTGTACGGACTGATTGCCGAATCTTCCCTCCTGGTTGTGGGGACCACGAATCGTTCATTGTAGAATGCCAAGGACAAGAGTCTGTACATGCCTTTGGCGTCTTCCTCGGTGAGGCCCACCGACCGGAGCACTTCGATATCGGGTTCACCATCGACTCTGATGCTTCGTTTGTATTTTCTAAGGGCTAGTTGTCTGAGGAGCGACTTCTTCACCTCCTCCTCGTTCCCTGCGGCCAGCATCCTCGCGATGTACTTGATGGGGACCCTAAACTTGCTCAATTCGGGTAGCACTCCAACTTCAGGTTTCACCGCCCCCAGCTTATTTCCGCCCTCTAGCACAGTAACTATGGGGCTTTCAGGAGGGATATAGGAAAGCATAGGAACAGTCCGGAACTCAGGGTGCAGAGGCAGGGCAATCTCCCACTTGACGAAGAACTTGTACACCGGCGAGCGTTGGGCGGCATCTATCCAATCATCGCTGATGCCAGAATCGGCCGCCGCGGATATGACGCGTTCATCAAAGGGATCCAGCACGATGCTCCTCTGGGCTGCAACCAACTCACTGTCCGGTGCACTGGCAGCCTCGGTGACGCGGTCCATATCATAGAGCATAGGACCAAAGTACCGAATTCTCCCTACACATGAGTGGAAGCACGCAGGTGCTTGTCCGGTTTCCACTCTCGGGTAGCATAGAATGCACTTCTCCATTTTTCCGGATCGCCAGTTGTAATATGGCTTCTTGTAGGGGCATGATGAAACGCAATACCGCCAGCCGCGACATCGCTTCTGATCGATCAGAACGATCCCATCTTCCTCCCTCTTGTACGCTGCGCCGCTGGGACAGGCTGCAACACAACCCGGATTCAGACAGTGGTTGCATATCCTCGGGAGGTAGACGATGAAGGAATCCCTGTATTTGAGAAACACATCTCTCTCTTCCTGCGTCATGTCGCTGAAATTGTAATCGTACTTCCCTGTTTCATGAGCGCCGCCGCCATTGTCCTCCCAGTTTACCCCCCAGGTAAGTTCAATGTCCTCCTCGCCCGTGACCATCGATTTTGGCCTCGCCACGGGTTGCTGCTTCATCGGTTCCGACGAGTGAAGGTCTTCCCAGGTGAATGTGAAGGGTCCCGTACCATAGTAATCAGACATCTCCGGCATATTCGGATTATAGAAGAGGTTGAGGAGTTCGAACCCCTTCGGGCCCGACCTAAGACGCAGGGGTTTCTTCTCCTTGCCCGTCACCTTCCAGCCGCCCTTGTACAGATCCTGATTCTCCCATTCTTTGGGATAGCCAATTCCAGGTTTGGTCTCCACATTGTTCCAGAACTGGTACTCGGTACCCTCACGATTTGTCCAAATGTTCTTGCAGGCTACGGTACAGGTGTTGCACCCGAGGCATTTGTCGAGGTTGAATGTCATGGACAATTGTGCCTTCACGAGCATTCAGGTCACCCCCAGCAGCTCGCGCTCTTGGTAGATGACTTTCTTCTTTCCCTTTTCCAACGGCATCTTCCTTATCAGGACTCCATGGTCGCGCTCAGATGGGCTGGTTCCCCAGTAGTTTATGAAGTACGTAAACTGCGCATACCCACCGATCATCGTACTTGGGTTCATCAGGATGCGGGTGGTCGCGTTGTTGTTGCCGCCCCTCAGGTCGCTCGCACCACGTTTCTGGGCAAGTTTTGAGAACGGTACGTTCAAATGGCGTTCCACCTGGTGGTAGACGATTGCAATGTCTCTCGGCACAGTGTGGCTGACGACCGCTCTACAAACCTGAATCCCGTTCTCGCAATACAACTCCACCCAGTCATTGTCCTTGACATCGATTTCCGTAGCATCATCATCGTTGATCCAGACGAGGGGGCCGCCCCGGAAGAGGTTTGTCATCTGCCAAGTGTCCCTGAATGAACTATGAATCTGCCACTTTCCGTGAGGCGTAAGGAAACGGAAGACCTTCGATTTTGGCTCGGCCTCATCCAGGTTAATGTCCCCCAGAACTACCATGTCGAGCGGCGGTTTGTATGTTGGAAGGCCTTCACCCAGTTCACCATAGGCCGAGTGGTCGTAGTAGATCTCCTGCCTACCCGTGAGGGTGTGCCACGGCTTCAGTCTGTCAACGTTCAACGTCCAAGGGGAATACGTTCTGCCCGGCGTCTCGATGGCAGACCAGTGGGGTGATGTCAAGGTTCTTCGGGGCTGTGAGATGAGGTCCTGGAATTTGTGGTGAATATCTGCCTCACCCTCGGTAAGGTCGTGGAGCTTGAGGCCTACCTTCTTCTCCAATGACTTGAACAGAATCTGGTTTACTTCGCCGTCGGTCTCAGGAGAGATGCGCAGTACAAGCTCTGCAACCTCCTGAGGCTTCTCCATGCTAGGTAGGCCGTTCCTCTGGCCGATGAAATGGTTCTCCTTCAGTTTCTCGTAGACGGGTGTAAGATCTCCCATGATCCCTTTGGCACCGTAACCATTGGGCTTGCAGACTTCGTCTCCAAAGGAGACATACCGCTCGTAGACCTTGGTGTAGTCTCGCTCGACCACACGGATATTCGGCATGGTCTTGCCAGGAATCGCAGTCGTCTCGCCTGCCCGCCAGTCCTTTATTTCACCGAGGGGCTGTGCCAGTTCGTCCGGCGTGTCATTCATTATTGCAGTCGTCACTATTTCCTTGAAGGGCTTGGGAAAGTACTTCTTAGCCAGTTCGCTGAACTTCTTGGCAATCTGCTTGAACCCGTCCCAGTCGTGCTTCGTCTCCCACGGGGGGTCGTGGGCGGGTGTGAATGGGTGGACGAACGTATGCATATCGCCGCACGTGAGGTCATATTTCTCATACCAGAAAGCGGCCGGCAAGACAACATCGGAGTAGTTGGCTGAGGAATCCATCCGGAAGTTCATGTTCACTAAGAGGTCCAACTTTCCCAAGGGGGCATCATTGCGCCACTTGATTTCCTTGACGAGTCCTTGTGCCCTCTCACGGCCCAGGACGTTGTGATGCGTACCCAACAGGTGCTTGAGTGCGTATTCATGTCCACGCATGCTCGTCCCGATGAGGTTCCCTCTCCAGACCATCAGGACCTTGGGGGAATTCTCGGGCGCATCGATGTCCTCAATTGCGAAATTCAGTTTTCCGCCCTCTATCTGTTGGACAGCATATTGGACGATCTCTGCGTCCGTTTTTGCCCCGGCCTTTCGAGCTTCTTCGACTATCTGAATACTATTCTTCTTGTCAAACTGAGGATAGAAGGGCAGCCAACCCAGACGAACCGCGACGGCGTTCATGTCAGCCGCATGATTGTGTGCTGGAAGCTTCTTAGCGCCGGCCGACCACAGGGGATCAAGCGGCATTCCGTCATAGCGCCACTGATCGGTGTGGAAGTACCAATACGAGGTGCTGTTCATCAGCCTCGGAGGCTTTTGCCAGTCCAGGGCGTTTGCCAGGGTTCCAGCGGCACCGTACATTCTGATTTTCTCGGTACCAACATAGTGGGCGAACCCCCCACCGTTCCTGCCCATGCAACCGCAGATAACGCCCATGACTGCTTCCGCACGATAACCCAGGGGACCGCCATGATACCAGTGCAGTACACCCGGCCCTGTGATGAAAAGGGACTTGCCCTTGGTCTTCTCAGCGTTTTCTGCGAACTCCCTGCCGACCCGAATTGCAAGTTCTCCGCTGACTCCTGTCTGAGATTCCTGCCAGGCGGGTGTGAATGGTTTCGGGTCGTCGTAGTCAGCAGGGTAGTCGCCCTCCAACCCCCTCGGGACACCTACATGAGCCATGAGAAGGTCGAAGGCCGTTGTCACCAACACTTCCCCATCCGTCGTTTTCACAACCTTGGCAGGCACACCTCGCAGGAGCTCTACGGCCTTCCTGTCCTTTCTATCGGTCTTGCCAAGCTCGACGTTGAACGTGTCCGTGAAGTCATCAAAAGCTACCTGCACTTTCTGGTCCTCGCCCTCAATGAAAGTCAGGACAGGGTCGATTTCCTTCCCCGTTACACTATCTTTCAGCTCGAGGTTCCACTTTCCCGTTAGCTCCTTCTCCCATCGGAAACCTATCGTACCATTTGGGACCTGGAGCTTTCCGCTTGATGAGTCGATCAGCAGCGGCTTCCACTCGGCGTTCTCCTGCCCTGAATACTCGGTGACATCTGAGGCTCTGAGGAACCTTCCCGCCCGGTACCGGTCTCCGTCCTTGTTGAGAATCACAAGGAACGGAAGGTTGGTGTGTTGTTTCGCATAATTCGTGAAGTATGGCACCTTTCTCTCGGCATAGAATTCCTTGAGAATCACATGGATGCAAGCCATGAGGTAAGCTGCGTCCGTCCCTGGCCTGATGGGAACCCACAGATCGGAGAACTTTGTGACATCGCTGTAGTTTGGAGCGATGTTTACGAGTTTGCCCCCCCTGTACTTGAACTCGGAAGCGAAGTGGGCGTCCGCCGTACGCGTCATCGGGAGGTTCGATCCTATTACGATCCAGTACGTGCTCTGGTACCAGTCGGCACTTTCATGGACATCCGTCTGATCGCCCCACATCATGGGAGAGTTATGGGGGAGATCGTGGTACCACTCGTAGAAGCTCAGCGACACGCCGCCCTGTAGGGCATTCAACCGTTGTCCGGAGATGAAACTCACAATGCTCATGGCAGGAATCGGAGAAAACGCCGCAAGGCGGTCGGGTCCAAACTTCTTGATCGTATAGATCTGAGCTGCCGCCACCAGTTCCGTGGCTTCATCCCAGGAGACCCTTCTCCATCCCGCTTTTCCCCTGGCTGCCTTGTATTTCTTGCTTCTCGCCGGATCTTCCACGATCGCTTTCCAAGCCTCAACAGCGTCTTTCCCACGGTTCCTCTCCGCACGATAATAATCGAGCAGTACGCCCCGGATGTAAGGGTACTTGGGCCTCAGGGGGCTATAGGGATACCATGACGCTGACATCCCTCGCTGACACCCGCGCGGCTCGTAGTTCGGGGTGTCTGGGTCGATCTGGGGATAGTCGGTTTGCTGGAGCTCCCAGCAAATGAGACCGTCCTTGACGAATACTTCCCAACTGCATGACCCAGAACAGTTGACGCCATGGCTCGTTCTTACAGAACGGTCGTGAGCCCACCGGTTCCTGTAGAAATCTTCCCACGTTCGCGAATCCTGGGATATCTTGAACCAACGGGCGCCCTTGGCGCTTATCTTCTTCTCGACTGAAGCCATGTACCCGACCTCTCCTGTTTCGACGGCATCCTTGTTGAAGGACTAGGAACTGTGGATGACAACGGACGGACTAAGGCACCTTCCGTTTTCCGCGCATCGCTCGGAACGCCCACAATGTTATGATCACAACAGCCCCCACACTGCCTAGCAGGATGGGAAGGAGAAGATCCGTCTCGTCCCCATCTACCGCAGGCCCGGTCTCCCCCACGAGGATGGACCCTACCATCCCAGCGAGTTCGTGGGGAAGGCAGTTGTAGTCATAGGTCCCGTTCACGGTGAACGTGTAACTGTACTCAGCGTCTGCGGGGATGAGTCCATCGGCCAGATTTGACCTCGCAGCGGATTCGCTCGAAAAGTCGCCAGAGGCGAAGTAGGACGCGCCTGCGGGTATCCGGTCCCCGTACGCCGTGACCGTATGGAGCATGGCGTCCCCCGGTGCATTCTTCCAGACAACTGTATCGTCTGGTTCGATCTGCAACACTTCCGGGCTGAATTTCAAACCGTCGGTCATCAAGACCGTGTGAGTCACAGGGTCATGGCCTGGGCCGGCCACGACGGCATTCGTACCTACAAGGGGAATAGCAACTACCAGAAACGAAACGATAGTGGCGGCCTTCACAGCCCACCTTTTGTCGCCCATTTTCATAGCTCTCCCCGGCGGATGCGCCTCGTATATACTCATCCTACTGGACTCATTTGCTACTATCTGGCCCACTAGAAACCCCGTCCCCTGGGTGAGAACCTACGAAGGCGAGTCGGCCGAAGGTATGTACATTCCTTTTAAGAAGCTTGCTGTAAGTGGGCGCTTCGCTTGTATTTACATGATTCTTAAGGAGTCTGCTGCATGTGGGCCTGCCTGGCGTCTCGTCCGGCCCCTTACATCGGCCCCTACGCAAGTCAGAACCAGCCCTCAGACAAAGTTGACGAGTCGCACAAGGTCTTGTGTGATCCTGTGTAGCAACCGCGCTAGCGCAAACTCGCCACGAGTTCGACCTGGAAGCGGCGCCTCGAGAGCCCCTTCGGCTGGCCTCACTGCATCTCCCCGAGGCCCTTCTCGATGCAGGGGTCTCCCCGCGATGAGGCTGCGGTAATCTGAAAGGTCGGTTACGCGCCGCGGACGCCGGCAACTCCATCTGGAGCTGTGCGGCCTCGATGTCGCAGACGTGCCTGCGGACCCGCGGAGCCCAGCGGCGCGGACGCATGGGCGGCAGAAGAACAGTGCCGAGGGGGAGATTCGAACTCCCGTGGGGAGACCCCACCAGCTTTCAAGGCTGGCGCCTTCCCAGGCTAGGCTACCTCGGCGCTCGCAACTAATCGCGCCCACCCGGAATAAAACGTCGGTGGGCGGCCGCGCACATTTATGGTCGCACGGCCCATGGGATGGTGGATGCCCCCCACCGCTGTCACGCTGACGACCGACTTCGGCTGGACGGAATTGCCCGCCGCCGTGCGCGGCGCGATTCGGGAGGTCGCCCCCCCGGGCACCGGGATCTTTGACATCACGCACTCCGTCCCGCGCCACGACATCATCCAGGGAGCCTACGCCATGCTCACCACCTGCCCGCTCTACAAGGACGCAGTCCACCTGGGCGTCGTCGACCCGGGCGTCGGCACAAAGCGGCGCGCGGTCGCGATCGAGACGCCGGAGGGCTACTTGGTGGGGCCGGACAACGGCCTCCTGTTCCCGCTTGCGCACCGCCTCCACATGGTGCGGGCGGTCGCGCTCACGGCGGGCACGTACTGGCGCGCGCCGGTCTCTGCCACGTTCCACGGCCGCGACATCTTCGGGCCCGTGGCGGGCCACCTGGCCGCGGGGGTGGCCCTGGACCAGCTGGGGACGCCCGTGGACGACCTCGAGCACCTGCCCGCGTTCGAGGTACACGACACCCCGCGCGAGGTTCGCGGCAGCGTGATCCGGATCGACCGGTTCGGAAACGTCATCACGAGCATCCCCTCCGGCTACCTCGTCGATCAGATCGAGGAGCAGCCGGCCGTCGAGTTTCGGGTCGCCGGCCGGCGCGTGATGGCCTCGCCCGTCTCGGCCTACGGCCACATCGAGGGCAAGGGGTTCGGCCTGATCGTGAACTCGAACGGTTTCGTAGAGATCGCCGTCAATGGCGCCTCGGCAGCACAGCGAATGGACGCCCGGCCGGGCGGCGCTGTCGTCGCGTACAAGTAGCCTTGATGTAGCCGGTCACCGTCCCGGCGACTGTGCGGTCCTACGCCATCCAACTCTTCTACAACATCGCCTTGATGTCGGCGGCCGTCTTCACGCCCATCTATGCCAAGGAGATCGGCGCCTCTGACTTTGAGCTCGGGCTCATCGGGATGGTCTACGGGTTCTCCGTATTTGTCTCGGGGATTTGGTTCGGACAGGCGGCAGACAACAAGGGCCGGCGCCGCTACGTGGTGACGGGGCTCGCCCTTGGCAGCACCCTGGCACTCCTGCCGATCTTCGCCTCCACTTCCGAGTTCCTGCTGGTCGCGCGATTCCTGTTTGGGTTTGCGGCCGGGATGTTCCCCCCCGCGCTTATCGCGTACGCCTACGACGAGGGCAAGCTCATGGGCAAGTTCAGCGCCGTGGGCTCCCTAGGGTTTGGGATCGGGAATCTGCTCGTGTCGTTCCTGGCAAGTGGCATGCTGATGTACGGAAACGTCCCGCTCCACGGGCGCATCTTCTGGGCGGGCGCGGCGTTCATGACGGCGGCGCTGGGGATTGCCCTCACGCTCCCCCACCGCGACCGCGCACGTGTCGCAGTGCCCCACTTCCCCGTGGACGTCATCAAGCGCAACCGGGACATCTACCTGGCAATCCTCATCCGCCACACGGGCGCCAACGCCGTATGGATCATCTTCCCACTTTACGTCCTCGCGCTCTCCCCGCGTACGCCCGACGGCGGCCTGGACTACACGTGGCTAGGCATCATCTACGCCGCCAACCTGCTGTCGCAATCGGTTATCATGCAGTTCCTCGACGCCTACGACGGCCGCCGGCTCGTCATCGCGGGCCAGCTCCTGACCGTGGTCACCTTCGCGGGGTTCTACCTAGCCCAAGACCACATCACGCTCCTCCTCTTCTCATTCACGCTGGCCGCCTCTTGGTCGTGCCTCTACGTGGGTTCCCTCAAGACGATCATGGAGCGCTCCCGCGAGAAGGCGACCGCCTCCGGCCTCCTGACCTCGACGACGTCACTTTCCGCCATCATTGGGCCCCTCGTGGGGGGAACCGTGGCCCATCTCTTTGGCGACTACCGCGCGACCATCCTCTTTGCCGGCGCCATGGCGGTCGTCTCCATCGTGGTCTTCCAGGTCTTGACGAGGCGGGTGGAATCGCAGTACGGGTCGGCGCCGTCTCGGTCCAACTAGACGCCCGTCCTGCGAGTTCTAGCGCTGGAGAAGGCGCGCTCCCGCAGCTTTATATCGCAACGGCCAACTCCACTGACGAATGCCTTTTGCATCCCTCACGGTTCAAGACCGCATCGTTTTGCACCTTATGGACTACCAGAACTTCGCCGACAAGTACGAAGTCCCGACGCAGGTCACCCAGCGCGGCATCGGCGAATCGATCGACATCGCCTGGTCCAACGTGCCCCGCGCGATGAAGAAACTCGTGTCGGACACAGTCGTTGAGGAGAAGAGCGCCCGGATCAAGGGAGACAAGCGTAAGAAGAAGGCGTACTTCCTGACGCACAAGGGGTACTCGCAGGCACTGACGCTGCGCGAGGACCTCGCGGACCGCTCGGTCACGCTCGTGGACGGTGACGCCAGCCGGGAGGTTCAGGTGGGCAACCTTCCCAAGGAGACCGGGCTCTCGTTTTCGTTCCTCTCGTTTGCCATGCGGATCACGAACGAGGGAAAGCTCGACCTGGCCCGGGCAAAGGCCACGGGCGCAACGCCGTCGGGGGTCGTGGAGCTCATCGAGGGCGCGCCGGTCGTGAAGGAGTTTGTGGGGCGCGAGTCCGAGCTCTCCCAGATCCAAGGCCCCATCGGGGAAGGCCAAACGGTCGTTATCTGGGGCGTGGCAGGCGTGGGCAAGTCGACGCTCGCGGTAAAGTCGCTCGAGGCGCTGCGCGGCAAGCGCTCCATCTTCTACATGCGAATCCGCAGTTGGCACAACCTCAACACCGTGCTCACGCCCCTCTCGAAATTCCTCGGGAAGATGCGGCGAACGAAGCTGTTGTTGTACATGTCCTCACGCAAGCAATACGAGGTCGGCGACCTCCCCCCCATCCTGCGCGAGGACTTCGAGAACATCGACGCCGTCCTCTACTTCGACGACATCCAGGACGCCCCCCAGGAACTGCAGCACCTCCTCCGCCTGCTCGTAGAGACCGCGCCGGAATTCCCGGGCCTGGCGGCCGTCCTCGTGTCGCGGCCGCTACCGCACATCATCGACAGGCGGGAGGTGGCGGTGACCAAGCGCGTGGTCGAGGTCAAGGTCGAAGGGCTGGACAAGGCGAGCGCGCGGCTGCTCGTGCGCCCCGAGATCCTGCAGAAGCCCGAGGATTTCGAGGAGGTCTTCAAGCGCACCGGCGGCGTCCCCCTCCTGCTCGAGCTAGCGCAGGCCTCGGCTCGGCCGGCGTATGTCCCGGACGCGTCTGCATTTGTCCACAACGAGATCCTCAAGCGGCTTTCCCCGGGCGCCTCCAGCCTGGTGTCGCTCGCCTCCGTGTTCCGCTCAACCGTCCGACGCGACGCCCTGCTCTCACACGAGGGTGCGGCGCAAGAGCACCTGCAGGAGCTTGCGGACCTCGACCTGCTGCAGGAGCGTCCCGACGGGCGCTTCGACATCCACGACCTCGTGCGGGAATTTGTCTACGCGCGGCTAACCCCCCAGCAACAGATCGAATACCACACGGCGGCCGCCACGTTCTTCGCGGAGTCGAGCGACCCGCGCGACGTGCTGGAGCGGATCCACCACCTCGAGCGCGCGGGTAGGACGGACGCGGCGGCGCTGGCCGCCGTGACGGAAGGGTGGAATCTGATCACCGCGGGGCTGTACCGCGAGTTGCTGGGCACCGTCGAGAACCTCTCCGGCAAGGGCCTCGAGGCGGGCGGTGTCATGGCGCTCGACGAACTGAAGTCCGACCTGTACGCCAAGCTCGATGCGTGGGAACCCGCCTTCGACCACGGAAAACACGCGCTGGACCGGTCCATCGAACTCGGGCGCAGCGAGGACTCGGGGCGGCTCTACTCGAAGCTCGCGTGGCTGGAGAGCCAACGCGGGTTGACGCAGGCCGCGATCGAGCATTTCAACCGGGCGATCGAGCTGCTCTCGCAGGCGGGGCAGGCAGGGGCGGCGGACCTTGTGCACGCGGAGTTGAACGTCGGGGTCGCCCTCCACCGGCTCGGCGAGGTGCCAAGCGCGGTCGAGCACCTCGAACGGGCCGCCACGGTCGGGCGCGAGGCGGGGCGCGGTTTGCTCGTCGCGGAGGCGCAACTGCTGCTCGCGCGGATCCTGACCGAGCGCGGGGACCTGGCGCACGCACGCGTTCGTGCCAACGAGGCGATCACACTCCTCGAGGGCGCAGAGGGGACCGAGCAGTCGCGCGCGGAGGCGCTGTTGGTGCTCGGGGAACTCGCGCTGCGCGAGAAGCACTTTGACGAGGCGATCGGCCACTTGGAGGAGTCGCTTGAGCTTTGCGAGGAACTCGAGATCCTCGACCTTGCCGTGAAGTTGACGCAGCAACTGGTGGAGGCGTACACGGCCATCGGCGACACGGAGAACGCGGACCACTACGCGAAGAAAGCCCAGCACTGGGCGCCTACCCTTTGAGCAGGGGCGAGGCGCGTCCGAGCGCGCGGTTGGAGCCCAACCCAAACCTGTATATCAGCCCCCCCTCGTGAAAGCGTCCAACCGACCGCCCCCGCAGAAGGGTGGAGCCCGGCAGCGCGGGCGGCGGCTGCTGGAGGGGTGTCCATCGTCTGGAAAGCCCTCCTGGTCGCCCTGCTGATCACGGCCCCCACGGCCGTCGGCGCGCTGCCCGGCCACGACGACGTGTCCCCGCTTGGCGCGCCACAGCGCGTACCGCTCGCGCTGAACGAGACGACGGTTGACGCGGGGCAAGTCCCTGCATCCTCACTGGTGGGCCTGAACTTCACAGTCACGTGGGACGTGTCCCTGGAGGCCAACGAAAGTGCTTCCAACATCAGCGAGACCGCGGTGTACTGGGACACCCTCACCCACGGGCCGGGACCCTTTGACCGGGCGCAGTACCCGAACAGCGTCCAGGGCTCGCTCCTCGGCGGGAGGTCCTTCGCAGACCTGGGGGCGACGGCGCCTGCGGGCCCTTTGTACCTTGTCTTCTTTGCCAATGTGTCGGGCGTTGGAATCTACAATGACACGGAGTGGGTCGTCGACGTGCGGCAGCCACCAAACCTTTCGCTGAACGCCGGGCAGTCCGACAGCTCGGTGTTCTTTGCTGGCCGCGCGAACCTCACGGTGGACGTCCGGTGGCCGTACCCCGAAGACTTGTCCTCGATCCGCCTGCTGTGGGACCTCGTCCCTCACGGCACGAATGGTACCAACGCGACCGACTACCCCAACGCCGAGCCCGGACAGGCCGGCCCCAGCGGCAACTACACCTTCGGCCTCACGCCGGGCACGGCCGGCAATGTCTACTTCACGTTTGCATGCGACGTTCTCGGATCGACCATCCTCGCGCCCTTCGAGTATGTGCTCGCGGTCGCAGGCGAGCCTCTGATCACACGCGATTCGGCGCCCCCTTGGGTCGTCGAAGGCTCGTCCGCGACTGTCCAGTGGTCTGTCCTTGTGGAGAGTTACATCAACTACACGACCGAGCTGCGCTTTGACTCCGTCTCGCACCCGTCGTTTCGACGCCCCTCCGACTACCCGTCGGTTGCCGCGACCTTCGCCGGGTCCGGCGCGGGCACATTCGAGGCGACGATCGTCGCGCCTGCGGGGCCGGCCGTCTACTTCTTTCTCGTCGCTTACATCGACGGATACCGCTACGCGGTTACCGACCTGAGCGGAGAGCGCTTGGAGTTTGTCATCGAGGTACGGCCAAAGCCCGTGCTGCAGCTGGAACGAGCCCCCGCATTTGGTTTCGCGGGACGCAACGTCACCGTTGAAATGCGGGTGATTTGGCCGTACGCCGACCTCCTGACGGACCTCTCCATCCACTTCGACAACTTCTCCCAGGGGGCGACGCCGACGCGGCCGCTGGCATACGCGTCGTCGGTCGCCCTGGCGGGCGTGCAGGCCGGCACGTACAACTTCACTATGGGCGCCCGTACGTGGGCGGGCCGCCTGTTCTTCGCGTTCCACGCCGAGGTGGGCGGCATTCACGCCCTCTCCGCGCTTGAGCACGTCTTGCCGGTCGTCGATCCGCCGACGGTCCAAGTGGCGGGCCCCGCATGGTCGCTCCCGTCCGCGATCTTCACCGCCGACGTGACCGTCGCGTGGGGAGAGGTGACCGCGCTCGACGAGGTGTGGATCTACTACGACCAGGTGTCGGGGGCCCCTGACTTCGACCGCTCGCGCTACGGCGGCTCCGACTCGGTGCTCTTGGAGAGGGCCGGCGACATCCCATTTGTCCTGCAGGCCCCGGCCTCGCCCGGCCCGCTCTACCTCTTTGCGGCGGTCGTCAGCCAGGGCGAGCACTTCGTCGCCGCGGCCGAAGCTGTCGTCGACGTCGCCGGCGGGCTGGTGATCGACCCGCCCGTGCTCGAGCCCGCCACTGGTTTCGCGCTGCACGGCCAGAACATGACAGTCGAGTGGAGGGTCAATTTCACCCACAACACCACCGTGTCGTCGGACTTCCGGTGGGACACCCAGTCGCACCTCAGCGCGGGTGGGTTCGACTACTTGGAATACCCGAACGCCTCGCCGCTGTTTTCGGGCGAGACGGGCGAGACCCTCACCGCGTTCTTCGACGCCCCCAACGAGACGACGGTCGTATACGGGATTGTGCGCGCGGTCCTTCAGGGACGCAACTACTACACGGACGGCGAGGTCGTGATCCGGGTGATTCCGCGGCCGGTCGTCGAGCTGGTGTCCTTCCCCGAATCGGTCGAGGCCGACGAGGCCATCGAGATCATGTGGCGCATTGGCTTCCAGGGCGACCCCGCGCTCATCCCGAACACGGCGGTCCACTGGGGGCTCGAGTCGGCGGTGGGGCTTCCGCTCTCTTTCACGAATTACCCGCGGGTCGGCGGGCCGTTCCGCGGGAACGCCACGAACCTGTTCAACGCAACGATCCCCGCGCCGCCGACCCCGGGGAGCGTGTACTTCATCGTGCACGCGGAGGTCAACGGCGAAAGCGTGTACCTCAGCGAGGAGACCGTGGAGGTCCGGCTCCCCCGCGAGGGCGGCGCGAGGGGCCTCCTCCCGGGGTTTGACGCTACCGCTGCCCTGATCGCAGGCGGGTTTGCGGCCTTTGCCTTGGCGGCCACTGGACGTAGAAGGCGCGCTTGAATACGCGCCCCGCATTGGCCGAGGGCGAGGGCGCATAGCGTGCTATTTGCGGGTGCCGTCCAGGCTGTTTTCCACCTGATCCTCCAGGCCGGCCCGCCGCCCCTCTCCCCAGAGGACCTGCAGGCGCTCTACATCCCCCTGGCGGTGCTCCTTGCCGCGCGTCTCGTCGTGGGGCCGATCATCTACCTGGACGCGCGGCGCAGGTCGCTGCGGGATTCGTGGTGGGGTTCCCTTGCCCTGGTCTCCCCGCTGGTCGGCGGCATCCTCTACTTGGTTCTTCGCCAGCCGCGGGACCGCCCCGGCCCGTCATCTTGGAACCCGTGGGTGGTGTGCCCACAGTGCGGCGCGCCCCGTGGGTGGTCACCCGACCCGTGCCCTCGGTGCGGCAGCGCCCTGCCTGCCCAGCAGGCCGCGCCCCGACCAGGGTACCCTCTCCCGCCGCCCGGCTACGGCCCCCCGGCCCCCGGCTACGGTCCCCCGGCCCCTGGCTACGGCCCCCCGCGACCCGGCTACGCGCCGGTGAGCCCCGAGACCCCCGAGGCCAAACGGAAGAAACTCAAGGACGTTACGGGCCCCCAGGTCCTTGGCGCCCTGTTCTTTGCCGTCCTGCTGACCAACGTCGTGGCCACGCTCGCGCTCCTGCCCATGGTCTTCTCCGGGACGTCCACCGACGACCTCCTAGCGCTCCAACAGAGCCCGGTCTTCATCCTGCTGGCGCTCGTCCTGCAGGACTCGCTCCTCCTGTTCGTCGCTCTGGACCAGTCGCTCCTGCAAGGCCGCATGACGCGCCGGTCGTTGGGCCTTGGCTGGTCCAAGTCGGGGCACCGCCTCCGATGGCACCTCGCCATCGGGGTGGGCGCGGGCGTCCTCACATTCACGTTCAGCGCCTTCCTGCTGGACCTCATGGTCCGCACCCTGGCGGGTCTTGGAATCGTGGATCCGACCGAGAACCTCACCTACCAACCGACCGTGCTCACCATCGACGACTACCTCCTATACCTGCCGTCGTTCGTCGTCATCGCGCCGGTGGTGGAGGAATTCTTCTTCCGCGGATACGCTCTTGGCGGGTTTGCCCAACGCGGGCACGTAAACCAGGGCGTCATTTTCACCAGCCTCCTCTTTGCGGCGATCCACCTCAACCCCTTCACATTCCCCGCGCTTGCGGCAGCCGGCCTCGTGCTCGCGGCCGTGTACCTCCGCACGGGATCCCTCGTGGCGCCGATCGTCGGTCACGCGACGAACAACTTCATCGCCGTGACTTTGGCGCTCTACGGCTTCTAAGGGCCGGGCGCCGACTCTTCGGCCTCCAGAACCGCCCGCACGACGTCGTCTGGCGACACGCCTTCGATGTGCACTTGGTTCTCCTGGAAGGCGCGCCGGAGGACCGGCAGGAGGATGTCACGGTCCAGGTGGGCACCCTCAAGGCTGGCCGCAATGCGCGCGCGCACCCCGGGGGCCAGAGCGTCCGCGAGGGCACCGGCAAGCTCGACTGACCGGAGGCGGATGGAGTCGCTCAACTCGTACGAGATGGCGAAACGGCCGGCGGGGGTATCCACCGACGCCGTGAACGAGATGCGCGCGCACCCCCTCGAGGGCACAGGCGCGCGCCTACTGGCCGCCGCGGGCGTCCTTGGCCTTCGGGCGTAGCCGCTTGCCCCCGCAGCGGCGGCACTTGGTCGCGCGCCACGCGTTGCGCGAGTAGCAGTTCATGCAGATCTTCTTGTGAAGCGTCCTGGCCTCAGCCTCGGGGAACCGCGCCATGCAATCGTTGGGCACCCGCGGGGGCGATATAAGGTTTTCCGGCTCGCGGCACGCACGTGGCGGCTCACGTGGGCTCGGGGACGCCGATCCCCGCGAGAATCTCGCGGTGGAAAGGCACGAACGGGACGCGCTCGAGATCGGGGGCGGACAACCAAAGTACGCCGTCGGCCACCCGCCCGCGTCCGCGCGCCTGGCAGCGGTACACGCGCGCATCCCACACGCGCGACGAGAAGACCTTCCGCTGGCGCGCCACTTCCTCCAACGGCGAGTGCCCCACACCCCACGCGGCAATGTGCCGGCCCGCGGCCGACTCGAACGTCTCCGCGGGCCCGAGGTCACCGCCGGGTAACGACCAGAGACCGGATAGGAGAGCCCCCCTCTTCCGTCGCACCGCAAGGACACGACCTTCCCACTCGACGACGGCGAAGGCGACCTCCACCTCGGGCAGCTTGCGGCTGGCGGGGCGAAAGGGGTACGCCGTGACCTCACCGGCTGCGCGCGCCTGGCACCACCGCCGGACCGGGCACATGGTGCACCGCGGGTCCCGCGGCGTACAGACGAGAGCCCCCAGCTCCATGAGCGCCTGGTTGACCGTGCCGGGGTCGGCGGCGCCGTGGAGCGAGCCCGCGTGGTCCCGCAACTGCCGGTCCGCCGCACCTGTCCCGAGGGTCTCCCCAACCATAAACAGGCGGGACAGCACGCGGGAGGCGTTTCCGTCCACCGCCGGGACCGGTTGTCCAAACGCGATGGATGCGACGGCGCCCGCCGTGTACTTGCCAACGCCTGGCAACTTGAGGAGTTCTGCGTGGCCCCTCGGCACGCGGCCCCCGTGGTCCTGGACGATCCGTTTTGCCGCCTCCCGCAGGTTTGTCGCGCGCCGGTAGTAGCCGAGCCCCTCCCACTCGCGCAGGACATCGTCCTCACTCGCGTCCGCGAGCGACCAGGGCGTGGGGTAGCGCTCGAGGAACCGCAGGAGACGCGCGGCCCCCTGTTCGACGCGCGTCTGCTGCAGCACGACCTCCGCTACGAGCACGCGCCACGGGTCTTGCGTGCGGCGAAACTCGAGATCGCGCGCGCTTTGCCCGTACCACTCCACGAGCGCGCGGACGAAGGCCGGGCGGGCGGCCATGCGTGGCGAGCGCCGTCGCGCGGCTTAAGGGAGGGGGTCGCTCCCCCTGCTCAGGCCTCGGAGCCAAAGATGCGCTCGACCATCCACGTCCTCGAAAACGGCTGGAGGTCCTCGTAACCCTGGCCCACGCCGACGAAGAAGATGGGCTTCCCGATCGCGTGGGCGATCGACAGGGCGGCCCCGCCCGTTGCGTCCGTGTCGATCTTCGTAAGGACGACACCGTCAACACCGACCGCCTTGTCGAAGGCCGTCGCCTGGGTGACCGCGTCGTTGCCGACCCACGCGTCACCTACAAAGAGCGTCAGGTGGGGCTTTGCCACGCGCTTGATCTTCTTCATCTCGTCCATGAGCCCGATGTTCGTTTGCATGCGCCCCGCCGTGTCGACAAGCACGACCTCCTTGTTGCGGGCCTTGGCGTGCTCGATTGCGTCGAAAGCGACAGCCGCCGGGTCGGACCCGGGCTGGTTCTTGATCAGCCTCACGCCCAAGGCGTCAGCGTGCACCTCGAGCTGGTCGATCGCGCCCGCGCGGAACGTGTCGCCGGCCGCAATGACCGGCGTTAGGCCCCGCTTCTTGAGGCGGTGCGCAATGCGCGCGATCGTCGTCGTCTTGCCCGTCCCGTTGATCCCGACAAACATGATGACGAACGGTCGCGCGCCCCCGTCGACCGTTGCGTCGAAATCCGCGTCGAGTGGCAGCGCGTTCTCCACCGCGATGCGCAGCGCGTGCGACACGAGGCCCTCGCGGTCGCCGAACGCGCCCACCTTCGCGCCCGTGAGTTCCGACTGGACGGTGGCTTTCATCGCTTCGACGGTCTCCTGCGCGATGTCGCCCTCGTAGAGCGCGAGCTCCAGCTCCGAGAGCAGCTCCTCGACCTCCTCTGGCCCGAGCTTCCGCTTCAGGAGGCCGCCTTCGAACGCCTCCCCCCGCTCTGCGCGAATCGACCGGGCTGACGAATGGCGGACCGTGACTTGCGCGCGCTCGTGCTCGGGCTCGGCCGGAGGCGGTGGGTGCGCCGCCGGTCCCTCCGGACGGGCCCCGGAGGGCTGACCCTTCGGAGCAGGCGGCACGGGGGCCGGCGCGCGCGCGGAGGTCCCACGCGCGGCGGCTGACGTCCGGACCGGCTCCTTTCCCTTGCCCCCGGAGAAACGGTCCTTGATCTCCGTCAGCCGGTTCCTCAGCTTGTCGAACATGACCTGGAGCCTTCTTCACGGGGCCTTGCCACTATTGGTCGTCTTCGTCCTCATCGCCCGACCGCTTGCGGGAAGGACGCCCGCCCTTGCCGCGGCCGTCACTCGGTGCCTGCTGGCCACCGCCTGACAGCTGGCCGTAGAGTCCCTGAACCTGCTGGTCAAGGGCCTCCACGCTCTGCTCGAGCTGCCCGGCCTTCTCGAGCGTCCGCTTGCGCGACGCCTCGATCTTCTCGATGCGCACCTTCAGCTTCTCGACCGCCGCCTCGATCGGCAGGGAGGCCGAGACACCGGCGCCAAGCTCCGTGATGGCCGTCTTGGCGCCCGTTGATGTCGCCGCCACGAACGCGTTTGCCCCCACCGGCACGAGCACCTCGTGGCCGGCCTCGACTTCCCGGTAGGCCTGGAGCGATTCGATGGCCGTCCGGTGCTCGTCGACCGAGATCCGGAGCAGCTCGGCCTGTGTGCGGACCTGCTCGAGCTGGTCACGCGTGTTCTGCATCACGCCGACCAGGTTCTGGAGGTCGGATTCGATCTCCTGCCGGGACTTCGCCATGGCCAACTGCCTCCCGGGATGCCTCATTCGCCGCGCTTCGGGGCGGGAACAGGATCCTGTTCCTTGACCTCTTCGACTTTCTCGATCGTGATCTGCCGGCGCTTCACGTGGTGGCGCGAGCCGAAGTCCGAGTACGCCTTCTCGCGAGCGCGGTCGGCGCTGGCCACCTCGAAGTTGGTCGAGAAGTGGGCCTGCCGGTCACCCATTTGGAACGAGCCCGTGACGCGGTACACCTTGCCCAACCGCAGTCCTCCCCGGGGAGGCCAACCCAACCGGTCGGCCGTATTTAACCTTCGCCCGCACGCCGGGGCGCGCGAGGCGCGCTAGATAATCACGGTCCCGTAGACGGCGAGACTTGCAAGCGCGTAGGCTGCGATCGTCCCGCCGTTGAGGAGCGGAAGCCCCGCGTGTGGGTTGCCGCGCAGCACCGCGCGCATCAGGAGCGAGAAACCAATGAGGCCGCCCGCGAGCGTAATGATCGCCACGGCAACGTTGCCGTGGACGCCAAAGAAGGCCGGCGTGGCGTCTAGGAACTTGAAGGCCGAGACCACGAGCGCCCCCGGGATGATCACGTCCCCCAGTCCCATGAAGAGCGCGTCGCGCTCTTCGCCCGATGCGATCTGGTCCTTCAGCGACTTCTCCTTCTTGAGGAACGAGTAGCCGCTGTGTTTGGGGATCACGAACATGATTGGAAGGCTCTCGCTGATGACTACGTCGGCCAGGTCGATCATGTGTTTCGTCTTGTAGACAGCAATCGCGTCGTACACGGCAAGCGCGCCAAGCAGCAGGAGTGCCGGCAGCGGACCGAAGGATATCCCGAGGATCGCCGTGAGCCCGACCGACATCAGGACTCCGGCGCTGTCGATCACCCACCACTCGGGGTAGAGGTACAGCGCCGCCACAAAGCCGGCGCCAAGCAGCACGGGGAGCCCGAGGACGAGCAAGTCGCTGCCGGTGAGCGCCACGACCGGCACGAGGACGAACCAGACCGTTAGGCCGGTGATGCCCAGGAACACGGGCTTGATGAGCTTCTCGCCGCCGAACTTTACGGCGAGGAGGATGCCCGCGGTAAAGCCCAAGATCAGGACGATGTACGCGAGCGCGTTGCCGGGGTTGCCGGTGTCGGGACCGAAGGCCTGGTACTCGGGGCCGTAGAGCACCGAGAGAGCCATCCCGGCAATGATGGACAGCGTGAAGATGGCGCCGAGGGCGACCATCCCCGGAATCTCATCGCGCACGAGAAAGACCCCCCGACTGGCTCAAGGCCCTGCGGGGCACTCGCTACCCGCGGACGATCTTGGCGAACGCGATGTGGCCCGTGACCTTCTCGACGTACGCCCGCACGACGGATCCCTTGGCCGTCCCCGGGATGAACACCGTGAACCCCTCCTTGCGCGCGACCCCGTCACCGCGTCCACCGATGTCCTCGACGGTGAACTCGTAGACCTTCCCCTCCTCGAGGGTTGGGCGTGCGCTCTTCTGGGGCTTCACCTTCTTGACCCGAATCGGCCGGTGGGCGCCGCATGCCTCGCATTTGAGGATGAGTGTCCGCCCCTCGCGGTCGAGGCGCGTGTCTGGACGGCTGCACTCCGAGCACATGACGTACGTCGCCACATAGGACGCCATCTTGTCGTCCACCTGCTGGCGTGTCACGCGCCCCTTGAAGACTAGGCGGCGCTCCTCGAGTGAGCCGGCGATGCCGATCTCGCGGAGCATGTACTTCGTCACGTCGCGGTCGTCGCGCCGCAGCACGTCGACGATGTCCTTGAAGTTCCTGAGCACGGTGGACTTGCCCTCGTAAAGGATCTCGGCCTCGGGGATCTGGAAGCGCTCGTGCGTCGCCACGTCCTCGGGGAGTTTGGACTTGGCGCGTCCCAGCATCTCGAGGTATTCCGACTCCTGCACGAGGTTTCCGCCCGGGGTCGCGGGCACTGCCTGGGACTACTAAAACCCTTTGTGGATGGCCCCAAAGGGACGCAGCCGCGAAACTCTTGTAGGGTGTACGCGCACCCGGAGCGCGTGGAAGACGCCGGGAGCGCTCGGTCCCCCGAACCAGTCGCGTACGACCCCGACACGCGGCTGCTCGCGTTCATCGGGACACTGACGTTGCTCGTCGGCTCGGTCTTCTGGGTGTTCGTCGGCCTGCGGTTGCTGGTTGAGGGCGCGCCATGGGCCGGGACGCGCGCCGAGCTTGCTGCCGTTGCCGCGCTCTCCCTCGGGCCGCTGGGCGCGCTGAGCGCGCTGATGTCCTGGGGGCTGCGCGCGAAGATGGAGGCGGGGGAGCCCGTGACCGCCTGGGAGGTTCGCCTCGCGGCGGGGGCCGGTCTCGTAGTGGGCGTGGTCGTCGGTTTCGTCGTCTTCGTGGCGCTCGCGTACAAACTGAAGGACCCGGGGTTCCTCAATGTGGCGGGCGAGCCGGGCAACGGCCAGGCGGGCGCGCGCTGACCTCGTGCTAGCGAGCGATGGGTTTGGCGCCTGCCTGCGCCTTGGCGGCGGCCGCCTGGTGCTCGATCGCCGCCTGGACGAGCCCCAAGTAGATTGGCGCCGGCCGGTTGGGCCGCGACTTGAGTTCCGGGTGGAACTGGCACCCTACCATGAACGGGTGGTCGCGCAGTTCGAAGATCTCCATGCGCCGCCCGTCCTCGGACCTGCCCGTGAACCGCATACCCGCCGATTCCAAGTCCGGGATGTACTGGGGGTTGACCTCGTAGCGGTGGCGGTGGCGCTCGTACACGTCGGTGCCGCCGTAGAGGCGGCCGGCCATGGAATCGCCGTCCACCAGGACGCGGTGCGCACCGAGCCGCATCGTCCCCCCCATCTCATCCACCCCTTGCTGCTCGGGCAGCAGGTCGATGACCGGGTGGGGCGTGCGCGAGTCGAACTCTGTGGAGGTCGCCCCCGCAAGCGACAGGACGTCCCGGCCGAACTCGATGACGGAACTCTGGAACCCGAGGCAGATTCCAAGGAAGGGGACCTTGTTCTCGCGCGCGTAGCGCGCCGCCTCGACCTTCCCCTCGACCCCGCGCCAGCCGAACCCGCCGGGGATGACGATCCCGTTGACGCCCTCGAAGGGGTCCTTGATGAGCCCCTGCTCCACTTGCTCGGCCTCGATCCAACGGATCTTCACGTGGCGGCCAGTGGCAGCTTCGCAGTGGTGGATCGCCTCCAGGTGGGAGAGGTATGAATCCCGCAACTCCGTGTATTTGCCGATGATCGCGACCTCGACCTCGCCGCTCACGTCCGAGAGCCGCTTGACAAACTGGGCCCACTCGGGCAGCGTGTTCTCGCGCGAGGACAGCCCTAGCCGCTGCAGTATGTATTCGGTGAGCCCCTGCTCCTCGAAGATCCGCGGCACGTGGTAGATGGTGGGCGCGTCGTGCGCGGAGATGACCCCGCGCTCGGGTACGTCGGTGAACGCCGCAATCTTTCGGCGCGTGTCCTCGGTGAGCGGCACCTCGCAGCGGCCGATTATCACGTCGGGGCTCACGCCGATCGCCCGCAGCTCCTTGACGCTGTGCTGGGTGGGCTTGGTCTTCTGCTCGCCAACGACGCTCAGCACGGGGACGAGCGTCGTGTGGCATACCATCACGTCCTGCGCGCCCTTCTCGGAGCGCAGTTGCCGGATGGCCTCGAGGAACCACATCGACTCGATGTCGCCGACGGTCCCACCCACCTCGATGAGGACGATGTCCGCGGCTGCCTCCTTCCCGACGGCTTCGATGCGCCGCCGGATCTCGCTCGTCACGTGGGGGATGATCTGAACCGTCTTTCCCAGGTAGTCTCCGCGCCGCTCCTTCGAGAGCACCTCGCGGAAGACCTTGCCCGTCGTGATGTTGTTTGCGCCCTTGAGCGACAGGTCCAGGAACCGCTCGTAGTTGCCAAGGTCGAGGTCCACTTCGGTGCCGTCGTCGAGCACGAACACCTCGCCGTGCTGGTAGGGCGACATCGTCCCCGCGTCGCAGTTGAGGTAGGGGTCGATCTTGATGGGGACCACGGAGTAGCCGCGGCAGGCCAGCAGGCGCCCGATGGAGGACGCTGAGATGCCCTTCCCCAGGCCTGAGAGAACCCCGCCAGTCACGATCAGGAACTTCATTATGCCAACGGGGACGGGGCAGTGCCGCTCATCGTACATAAGGCTTGAGAGGGGTCTTGGGGCCGCGCCTGGCGGGCCCAACCGGCGCACGAACCAGGGCGCGCCAGGGAAATTCCCTCGTTAACTTCAAAGCCCCGAGTCCGGGTGGAGCCTCGCCGTTTCGGGGGCGCACTATCCTGCGGTCAAGCCCAATCCACAAGTCGCTTGTTGCGCGGCGAATGTCCGCGCTTGCCGTCGTGCTCCTACTCGTCGCGCCGGCGCCGGCGGCCCTGGCCGCAGGCTCGGACCCTCCGGCGGGGTCCCTGGCGGGTCCAGCGCCTTCTGAAGGCGGGCCCGTCGAGTCGACGGGTGCCGCGCCCGGGGAACCGGTCGGCCCGCGCGTGCGCGGCGGTCTCCTTGAGGAACCGCCCGGGGCCGTGGTCTCGGTCATTGTCCTGCTGCGCGGTGCGCCGCTCTCCGATGTCATCCTGGAGATGCGCGCCTCCCACGGGCCGCAGGACGGCTGGTCCAAGGACGTCCTCGAGGTCGCCGCCGGCCGCCTTGCCCAGCGTGAGGGAGGCTTGGGCCTCGAGCGTGGCGCGTTCAACGAGACGGTCGTGGCCGCGGGCCTAGAGCCGGCCTACGCACGGGACTTTCGGTACCTGGTCAACGCCGTCAACATGCGGGAGATCCCGGCCTCGGCCGTCCCGGCCCTTGCCAAGGACCCGCGCGTCCAACACATCCAGCGGGACGCGACCGTGCAAGCGTTGCTCGCGGCATCGGTGCCGCTCATCCAGGCGCCTGCAGTGTGGAACCAGACGGACGCTCTCGGGCGCAACATGACCGGCGAGGGGTCGCTGATCGCGAACATCGACACGGGTGTGGACTACACGCACCCGGACTTCGGCGGGACGCTCAACCGGTCGAACGACCGCGCGACGTTCCTCGCCGGGACGCACCCCACCTTCGCAGGTGGCTGGGACTTCGTCAACGACGACAACGACCCGTGGGACGACCACTTCCACGGGACGCATGTGGCCGGGATCATCGGGGCCAACGGGACCCTCAAGGGTGTGGCCCCCGGCTCGCGCCAGCTCGCGCTCAAGGTCCTTAGTTCGTCGGGCTACGGATCGGATTCCAACATCATCGCGGCTTTGGAGTTTGCGACCGACCCCGACCAGAACCCACTTACAGACGACGCTGCCGACGCCTCGTCGCTGTCGCTGGGCGGCTGG
The DNA here is from genome assembly GCA_965541515.1 of uncultured Thermoplasmata archaeon. GTDB lineage: Archaea > Thermoplasmatota > DTKX01 > DTKX01 > DATEUP01 > DATEUP01. The sequence goes on along the minus strand of CBEUCC010000007.1, from coordinate 13,312 downwards.
GCGGCCTGGCCGGACGACGTCCAGGCGCTCGCGGCCGACGCGTCGACGCTCCTTGGCACGGTCTGCATCATCGCCGCGGGCAACAACGGGTCGCAGCTCAACACGATCATCTCGCCCGGCATCTCGCGCGAGTCCATCACGGTGGGCTCGTCCACCAAGTCCGACTCCATGTCCGGCTTTTCCTCGCGCGGTCCGACGCCTGCCCTCGACATGAAGCCCGACCTCACCGCGCCCGGGAGCAGCATCAACTCGACGCGCCACGGCAGCACAGGCGGCTACCGGTACGCGTCCGGCACCTCCATGGCCACGCCCCACGTCTCGGGCGCCGTCGCGCTGATCAAGCAGGCCCACCCCAACTGGACGGTGGACGAGGTCCGCTCGGCGCTCGTAAACACCGGGGTCGACCTCGGCCGCGGCGTGTTTGAGCAGGGCGGCGGTCGCCTCGACGCGCTTGCCGCCGTGAACACGGAGCTCACCGCAACGCCCTACAAGCTCCCCTTTGGCCGGCTCTCGCGCCTGGCCCCCTCCACGAACATGACGCTTGCGGTCACCAATGTCGCCGCCGGGACGCTCACCCTGAACTTCTCGGCGAGCGACGTTTTCGGGCTCGCCCCCAACTACTCTTTTGTGAACAACAACACCGACCTCGACTACGTCACCGTGAGCCCGGCCAACGCCACGCTTTCCCCCGGCCAGAGCGCGACGCTCACCGTCACGGTCACGCCGGCGGGGGGAGCCGCGGCGGGCCACTACTGGGGCACCGTGGTCGCGGACGCCGGAAGCACGGTGATTCGCGTGCCGCTCGCCTACGCGGTGCGCGCGGCGGTCCTTCTCGTGGACGACGACAGTTCCGACCGTGGGACGGCAAGCGCGGTCTTCGGCAACTACGCGGCATTCCCGTCCTCCTCCAACAACATCTCGGAGGCGCTCGACCGTGCGGGGGTCGAGCACGACATCTTCACCGCGGTTCACTACGCCACGGACGGCCCCGACGAACTCTCCCTGAAGAACTACGACCTGGTGGTGTGGAATACCGGATACGACTACGACTACAACACCAGTTTTCACCGTCACTTCACACTCTCAGCGCGCGACCAGGTAGCGCTGGCCGCCTACCTTGACGTCGGCGGGCAAGTGTGGCTGCTTGGCGAATCGATCGCGTGGGACATCTACGGGCACGCGAACACGAGTGTCCCGGCGGCCGACTTCCTGAACGCCTACATGGGCGTGGCATTCGTCGAGCACGACCTGAATACGCCCGACCCGACGAACGGGTCAGCCGGGACGTTCATGGCGGGGGCCAGCTACGCCACCGCACCTGACTGGATCAACGAGGAAAACAACGGGGACTTCGCGTCGAACTTGACGCCGGCGTCCCACGGGTTTACCATCCTTGAGGGCGGGCCGACCAACGACATCTACAACAAGAGCTACCCGACAACGTCGCTCGCGGTTGCCGTCAACAACTCGACCTACAAGGCGGTCTTCTGGGGCTTCGAGTTCTCGTGGCTCTCGAACGCCACGGCCTTCGACGACGCGGTGGCACGCACACTTGGGTTCCTCGACCTCGGGCAGAGCCCGGCGCTGCCCACTAACGACCTCACGGTGGAGGTCCTGCTCGACCCGCGCCCGCTCGACTGGCTGCCGATCCTGGACCGCGCGTGGGACCGGCCCTTCGACACCATGTGGGAGGAAGGCCAGCCGTTCAACGTGAGCGTGAGCGTCGTCAACCTAGGGGATACGACGCAGTCGGGCGTGGACGTCCAGGTCCAGTTGCTCGACAACGCCAGCGTCCCGCAGCAGGAACAGACGGTCACGTTCGCGACCGTCCCGCCGCTTGCCCGCGTCAGCTCGACCATCTCCCTGACGGCGCAGAAGCACGGGTACTTCACGGTGGGCGCCGACCTGCCGGGCGGCGACATGAACGCCTCCAACGACCACGACGAATCGACGGTGCTCATCCCCAACTGGCGCGACGAACTGGACTCCGCGGCGAGCGGGTGGAACCTCTCGGGGAACTGGACGACCTACTTGACCGGCTATTGGACCGCTCCTGCGAGCATCGGTTCGGTCCCCGGCGGCGCGGCCAACGACTCCGCCGTGTCGCCGCTGCTCAATTTCTCCCACGTGAACGCCTCGGCGACGGACGGCGCGATCCGACTCTACCTGCGGATCAGTGGCGTCATCAGCGGCGGGGACGCGGTCCACATTGAGACGAAGAACTCGTCGGCGACCGGCTGGACGATCGAGCGGTCGCTGACATCGTTCAGTGCCGCCACATGGTGGAACTACTTCCTGCTCGGCGTGCCCCTCTCCACGCTCGCCGGGACGGAAGGCCACTTCCGGATTCGCCTCGAGACGGGACCGAGCTCGACGAGCTACTTCTTCGCCGACCACTTCATGGCGTGGACGTTCCACGAGTTCGGCTCCGCCATGAACCCCGTGATATCCGTGACCAATGTGACCCGCGATGAGGCCCAGGTCCTGGACATCCGGGCCATGCACGACTGGGCTGGCGGGGACACGAACCCGTCCAACTACAGCTACGCGTGGGATTTCGGGGACGCCTCCGGCTCGTCTGCCCGCAACACGACGCACGCGTACGCCGATGATGGCACCTACCTCGTGCGGCTCACCATCGACCACACCTCCGGCGAGCGCGAGGTCACCCAGGTTCCCATCGTCATTGCAAACGTGGCCCCGTCGATTGACAGTGCTTCCCCGAGCGCCAACCCCTCCGACGAGGGGTCGAGCGTCCTCTTCTCCGCTGTGTGCACGGACCCGAGCGCAGCGGACACGGTGAGCTACCTCTGGGACTTCGGGGACGGTTCCCCAAACTCCACGAGCGCGTCAGCCTCGCACCCCTACGACGACGACGGGAACTACACGGTCTCCCTGACGTGTTCGGACGAGGACGGGGGGGTCACCTCCACCTCCTTCACCCAGGCCGTCCAGAATGTGGCGCCGGCCGTCGTCTCGTCCGGCTCGTCGCCCAACCCCTCGCAGGAGGGGCAGGTCGTGAACTTCACGGCCAACTGCAGCGACGTGGGGACCTTCGACAACGTGACGTACGCGTGGGACTTCGGCGACGGGTCGAACGCGACGGGCGCGAATGTCTCGCACACGTACCTTGACGATGGCAACTACACGGTAGCCCTCACCTGCACCGATACCGGCGGGGGGTCCGACTCGACCGCGATCTCGCAGGTGGTGGACAACGCCGACCCGACTGTCGTGTCGGCCACGTCCTCGGACAACCCGTCGGACGAAGGGTCGGCCGTCCAGTTCCAGGCGTCTTGCCAGGACGCGGGCATCTTGGACACGATCGCCTACGAGTGGGACTTCGGCGACGGGACCGCGCCGGGCTCGGGAGCGGTCGTCAACCACACGTATGTCGACGACGGGGCGTACTCGGTCACCCTCACCTGCACCGACGGCGACGGCGGCGCGGCGAGCTCAGGGTTCACGCAGGACGTGAACAACCTCGCCCCGACGGCGTCCATCGTGAGCGTGAACGTCTCCCTGGAGGGGGACTCGGTCTCATTCACCGCGGTCGCATCGGACCCGGGTATCCTGGACACGCTCCTCTTCACATGGGACTTCGGCGATTCGACCGGCGGGTCGGGCGCAAGCACGGTGCACACCTACCGTGACAACGGACTGTTCACCGTCACGCTGACGGTCACGGACACGTTCCCGGCCTCCACGGTCGCGGTGAAGACGATCCGAGTCGACAATGTCGCGCCCAGCGCCACGGCGTCGTTTGCGGGGGTGCCGCTAGAGGGTTCTTCCCTCAACTTCTCGGCCGTGGTGAGCGACCCCGGTGCGCTGGACACGTTCACATTCTTCTGGCAGTTCGGGGACGGCCAGGTCTCAGGACTCGAATCCCCGTCGCACGTCTACCTGGATGACGGCACCTTCGCGGTCAACTTGACCGTGACGGACAAGGACGGCGGTTCGACCACCGTCAACCTCCCAGTCATCGTGGGCAACGACCCCCCGACCCTGGAGGTCTCAGGCGGCGGCACGAACGCCACCGAGGGCGTCCCGGTGACTTTCACTATCAACACCTCGGACGCGGGCGTGCTCGATGTCCTCAATGTCACCATTGACTTCGGGGACGGCAGCGCCCCCCAGTTCGCGCCGGCGGGCATCGGCGTCGTGGTCGACCACGCGTTCCCCGACGAGGGGTCGTACAACGTCACGGTAGCGGCCACCGACGGCGACGGTGGCTTGGCCACGGTCCAGGTCACCGTGACCGTCGAGAATGCGCCACCGCTGTTGCTTGCCGAGGCGTCGGCCTATGTGCTCGACGAGGGGGGCACCGTGAACCTCACCGCCAACGCGAGTGACCTCGGGGCAACGGACACGGTCTCCATCGAGTGGGACCTTGGCAGCCTGGCGGCCCCCGTGACCGGCCCCGAAGCGTCGGTGCTCCTGGCGCAGGAGGGCACGTACCGCGTGACGGCGATCGCGACGGACAACGACGGCGGCGTGAGTACATTGACTCTCGAGATCGTCGCCCAGAACGTCGCGCCGGCGTTGGCCGTGGAGTTGCCCTCCAGTGTGGTTGAGGGCGTTGCAGCGCCTTTCAACGCGACGGTCTTCGACCCCGGGACGCTCGACGTCGTGCAGGTCCTTTGGTCGTGGGGCGACGGCGAGGTCTCGACGGGCCTCAACGTCGACCACGCCTGGGCGGACATCGGCGAGTTCACCGTGACCGTGACGGCCACGGACGACGCGGGGGGCGTGGACCTCCAGTCATTCCTCGTGGCGGTGGCCAACACGCCGCCCCGCGTGGTTTCGATCGACCTGCCGGTCGACCCGCTCGAGGGCTCGACGCTGAATTTCAGCGCGACTGTCGAGAACATCCCCGGCGAGGCGCTCACCTACGCCTGGACCTTCGGCGACACGGGCTCCAGCCAGATGACCGACCCGACGCACGGGTACCGGGACGACGGTGACTACACGATCACCCTCACGGTGAGCGACGGGGAGGGTGGTGCGTCCACGCTCAGCCTTACGATGCAGGTCGCGAACGTACCCCCCGAGGTGCGATGTGATGTCTGCCCGGATATCGCGGTTCAGGGCAGGACCATCTCCGTGCGCGTGAGCGCGACCGACCCGGGGCGCGACGACGAATTCACGTTCAGCCTGCGGTTGCCGGAAGGGACGGTGTTGACCTCGAAGGACGGCATCTTCGACTTCACGATCCAAGAGGCGGGCGAGGCGACGCTCATCATTACAGCGAGCGACATGGACGGCGGCACGAGCCCCACCGGCGTGACGGTGTCCGTGAACGTGCAGTTGGACACCGACCGTGACGGCCTGCCGGACGTCACGGACACGGACGACGACAACGACGGAGTGCCCGACACGGAGGATTCCGACCCGCTCGACCCTACACGCGGGTGGCAGCCGACCTCAGGCGGGGAGGAGATCCCGCTACTGTGGATCCTGCTCATCGTCATGGCCGGCGGCACCGCCCTGGCCCTTGTCGCCCTCCGGCGCCGCGGCCGGGGGGGGAGCGGGGACCTCGACGGGTGATTCTCCGGTTTCCACATCCCCCATGCGCGCCACACGCGAAGCGACCGGGCCGAGCTTCCGTCGCTTGTGGTAGTGGCCCTGGACGAAGCTGATGGCGACCACCGCAACGATCGCGACCAGCGTGAAGTTCCGCGCGGTGTTGCTCTCGAAGACCTCGAAGAGGACATCGACGAGCACGATCAGGAGGGAGTACTTCACCAAGGCCCCGACGAAGACGTAGAGGATCGACTTGCGCGGGTTCCAGTCCATCGTTGCGATGAAGGCGCCCATGAAGGGGACGACAGGCGCCACGCGGTTGACGAGTATCGCCCGCTCGTCGCGCACCGCCAGGAAATTTACCCACTGCTTCATCCGCTTCTCGAGGCGGGCGGGCAGGCCCCACCGGCGAACGACGAGGAAGAGCGTCGTGTTACTCGCCACCTCGGCTCCGCACACGATGGTGAGGATGAGGAGCCCCCACTCGAGCGTGGGGTTGGCTGAGTAGAACGCCATGACGAAGAACTCGGGGAGCGTCGGGATGAGCATCGCGTCCAGGAAGAACACGATGAAGAGGAAGGAGACGAGGCCGACGGGCCCAAACCCCTCGAAGTAGTGGAGGAGCTGGTCGAGGATGTCGATGGCCAACCCCGCCGCCTCCCGTTACGCGTTACCCGTAGGGCGGACATAAAGGCTGGCGGGCGGGCAACATGGGCGCAAACGGTTATGCGGTGATCGTGCGCATTCCGCACCGCGGGGGGGGGTCGGACCTTGGTGCGGGTGGCCATGTTCACGGAGACTTGGCTGCCCAACCGCGACGGCGTGGTCACGTCGCTCCTCACGTTCCGGCGAGCGCTCGAGGCGCTGGGCCACGAGGTGTTCATTTTCGCCGCAGGGTCGAGGGAAGGCCGGGCGGCCAATGACGACGAGCACGTGCGAATCTACACCGGCCCTACCTGGACGCCGTACCCCGACTACCGGATGGCGCTTAGGCCGGGCCCCCCACTCCGGCTGCTCGACGAGCTTGGAATCGACCTCATCCACAGCCACGGGACGGCCTTCATGGGGATCAAGGCCGTCCGTTGCGCCCGCCTCCACCGCCGGCCCCTGCTGCTCACCTTCCACACCCGCGTGGAGGACGCTACGGGCTACGTGACGAAGCGCCGTGCGCGGGCGGAGATGCTGCGCAGGTTGATCTGGACATGGCACCGCTGGTACTTCCACCAGTGTGACGCGATCATCACGCCGACGCGGTCTGTCAGGGAACACCTCCTTCAGCAGGTAGGTCGGGAGATCCGCCGCACCTTCGTGGTGCCGACGGGCATCGACACCGAGCGGTTTGCCGACGGCGAGGCCTCGACCTGGCGGGAGCGGCTCGGCCTCGGGGACGGCCCGCTGGTCGTCAATGTGGGGCGTGTCGCTTGGGAGAAGAACCTCGATACGCTCGTGGAGGCGGCGGAGCGGCTCGGCCGCGTGCGGCCGGACGTCACCTTCGCGATCGGCGGACGGGGGCCCGCGCTCGCCCACCTCCGGCGGGAGATCCAGCGGCGCGGTCTGGACGAGCGCGTCCGGGTGCTCGGGTTCGTGGCCGACGAGGATTTGCCGTCGCTCTACCGCGCGGCCAACGCGTTCGTGATGGCGTCCACGTTCGAGACGCAGGGCATCACCTTGCTCGAGGCGATGGCTGCGGGCCTGCCGGTGGTTGCGGCCGACATGGGCGGGCCGGCCGATTTCATCGACGACGGAGTCAACGGCTTCGTCTTCGAAGGCAAGGACGCGGACGCGTGCGCTAACGCCGTCACCCGTGCGCTCGACGCCCCGCGGTCGGTCGCCGACGCGGCACGCAAGACCGCGTCGGCGTATACGGCCATGGGCCAGGCACGGGAACTGGTCCGGGCGTACGAGCACGTGCTCCAGTCGGCCCGCGCCTAGCGGCCCTCGAACTCGGGCCGCCGCTTGGCGAAGAAGGCCTTGAGGCCCTCTTGGAAGTCGTGTGTCGCGGCCGCCCGCGTCACCGCCGCTGTGTCCGCCTCCAGGTGTGCTCGGAGGCCGTCGCCCTCGGCCAGGTTCACGAGGGCCTTGAGCTCGCGGACCGCGACGGGCGGGAGCCGCGCGAGATCGTGGGCCCACGCCAGGCTTGCCGCCCCGAGGTCTGCCGCCTTCACGACGCGGTTGACAAGGCCCAGGCGGAGCGCCTCGTCTGCGCCAACAGGCTCCGGCGAAAACGCCATCTCTAGGGTCCGGGCCCGCCCGACCAGCCGCGGGAGCATCCAGGTCGTGCCGGTGTCGGGGCTGAGCCCCACGCGCAGGAACGCGAGCGAGACCCGTGTGTTCTCGGCGGCCATGCGGACGTCGGCCCCGAGCGCCAGCCCCACGCCCGCGCCTGCCACCGCGCCCTGAAGCGCCGCCACGACCGGCTTCGGGATCCTACGCATGGCAAGGAGCCCACGGCCGGCAAACGCGGCAAGCTCGTTGACGTACGCCGCGGGGTCGGGCGCCGCCCGCATGGCCGCCAGGTCGCCGCCCGCGCTGAAATGGTCGCCCTCCCCTTGGAGGAGGACCGCGCGGACCGCGCCATCGGCGCCCTCGCGCTCCAAGATGGCGGCCAGCTCCTTGGCCATTGGGAGGTCGAACGCGTTGAGCGCCGCCGGTTTTCGCAAGGTGACGACCGCGACCGCCCCGTCGCGCTCGACCGACACGCCCCCGGCCACGCTTGCGCGCCCCCGGGGCTCGAAGCGCGCGCCGACGGATAAAGCGCACCGCGCCGCGCCGGGGTTTCTGCAACTCCCGGCCAATTCTAGACAAGCGTTATGAGGGGGGAGCCGGTTGATTCGCGCAGTGGAAGGAGAGAAACCGCGCCTGCCGCCTGGCCAACGTAGGACCAGGTCGTGGCCCGTAATGTCCATCGACTCCACCCCCTACTTCGACGGGGAGAACTGGGACGTGCGCGTCGACGGGGAGGTCGAGGAGCCCAAGACGTTTACCTGGGCCGAGCTGACGGGGACGCTGAGGGAGGTGGACGTCTCGGACTTCCACTGCGTAACGAACTGGTCGAGGTTCGACAACCACTGGGCTGGGGTCTCGATGGGAAAGATCGCCAAGATCGTCAAGCCGAAGCCGGGGGCGAAGTTCGTGATGTTCCACTCAGTCGGCGACTACAAGACGTCCATGTCGATCGAGGACGCGCTAACGGCCGGGGTCATGCTTGTCTACGAGTGGGAGGGCAAGCCGCTGCCACCGGAGCACGGGGGGCCCATCCGCTGCATCACACCGCACATGTACGCGTACAAGGGCGCCAAGTGGCTCGAGCACGTCGAATTCATGGAGGGCGAGGAACTCGGTTTCTGGGAAAAGCGCGGCTACAGCCAGACAGCGCGGCCGTGGAAGGGCGACGACCGTTGGTCCTTCTAGCGCGACCGTAAGTGCCAAACATTCAAGGGCGAAATCCGTGGCCCGCGGGGCCCACGTGAACGCTGAAATACCCTCTGGCCATTGACGGGGTACTTCCGGGTAGGTGTTTGAGATGGCAGAGGTCAAGAGGGTTCTCGTGTGCGGCGCCGGGACGATGGGGTCGGGGATCGCCCAGACGTTTGCGGCGGCCGGGTTCGACGTCACGATGTACGACCTGAACGACGAGCTCGTCCAGGCGGGGTTCGCCAAGATCAAGGGCCCGCTGATGAAGCGCGTCGAGCGGGGCAAGATGAAGAAGGAGGACGTAGAGGCGATCATCGGCCGGATCCAGGGGTCGTCGGACCTTGCGGCCGCAGGCAGTCAAGCGGACTTTGTCATTGAGGCTGTGTTCGAGAACATGGACACGAAGAAGCAGGTCTTCAAGCAGCTCGACGAGGCCGCGCCGGCCCACGCGATCCTGGCGTCCAACACGTCGTCGCTCTCCATCAGCGAGATGGCAGCAGCGACGAAGCGCCCGGACCGCGTCATCGGGATGCACTTCTTCAACCCGGCGCCGGTCATGCGGCTGGTCGAGGTCATCCGGGGCGCGTCTACGAGCGACGAGACCGTCGCGGCCTCCACGGCCATCGCCGCCAAGCTCGGCAAGAAGCCGGTTGAGGTGCAGGAGTCCCCTGGGTTCGTCGTGAACCGCCTCCTCGTCCCGATGATGAACGAGGCATTCAACCTCCTGCAGGAGGGCATTGCGTCGGCCGACGACATCGACGCCGCGATGAAGCTCGGCACGAACATGCCGATGGGGCCGTTCGAGCTTGCCGACTACACGGGGCTGGACATCGGGCTCCACACAATGGAGACGCTCTTCCGCGAGACGGGCGACCCGAAGTTCCGGCCAAGCCCGCTGCTGCGCAAGTACGTGCGCGCGGGGCGCGTGGGCAAGAAGGTGGGTAAAGGGGTCTTCGAATACAACGAGAGAGGGGAGCGTGTGTCCTGACTACAGGGCACTTCCAGGAGCGTGGACACCGTGGAATACAAACACCTGATGGTCGAGCGTGAGGGACCGGTCACGGTCCTGACAGTCAACCGCCCCGAGGCGCTAAACGCGCTGAACTCGAAGGTGCTCGAAGAACTCGCGCACTTCGTGGACGCGGCGGCGGCGGACCGGGAACTGCGGGTCGTGATCCTCACGGGCGCGGGCCCGAAAGCATTCATCGCGGGCGCGGACATCGCCGAGATGGCGGGCCTCTCGCCGGTCGAGAACCGGCACTTTGCGGGGCTCGGCGCCGGGATGCTCCGGAAGATGGAGACGATGAACGCCGTGTGGATCGCTGCAATCAACGGGTACGCCTTCGGCGGCGGGCTCGAGACGGCGATGGCGTGCGACATCCGCTACATGGCAGACACAGGAAAGCCGACCGTCGGGCTGACGGAGGTGTCGCTTGGCATCATGCCGGCCTTCGGCGGCACGCAGCGGCTGCCGCGACTCGTGGGGCCAGGGAAGGCCCGCGAGCTCATCTACACGGCCGCCCGCATGGACGCCAAGGAGGCGCTTCGCATCGGGCTCGTCCAAGCGGTCTTCCCACCCGACCAGCTGATGGCAGCGGCCAAGGAGCTTGCCGCCAAGATCTGCGCGAACGCGCCGCTGGCGGTGGCCTATTGCAAGGCGGCGATCGACCGCGGCATGCAGACGGATTTCGACCGCGGCCAGGCGCAGGAGATCGACGCGGCGTCGATCCTCTTTTCGACGGACGACAAACGCGAGGGCTTGACGGCTTTCGTCGAGAAACGGAAGCCGTCGTACAAGGGGACCTAGGCGCGCACGTGGACGGTCACGAGTCCGCCCTCCCCGCTCACGGCGGGGACGCCGACCAAGGTCACGCGCGCGCCCGGCGTCACTTGCACGGCCGGGCCGCTGTCCGCGTGAACGTGACACGCAAGGGTCCCTGAACCCGCTTCGACCTCCACCAGCACGTCGGACGGGTTCCCGGCCTTTGGGGAGTTCACCGAGACTACCGTGGCAGTGATTGCTACCGCCCGGCACGCGAACGCCGCCGGCGATGCCCCGAGTTCGCTGGCTTGGACGACGAGTACCCCTTCGTCCGGGCCCAGTCCGGCTGCGGACGACTCCGCGACGAGCTCGCGCGCGCCTTCGTACACTTGCACCGCCCCTTCGACCAGCGCAAGCGTCCAGGATAGCGGTGGCCCGACCCCCGGCGGGAAGTAGATGCGCGCGCGCGTGCCTAGGCAGTCGCTGATTGCGGCGGCGGCGCCGCCCCCGTTGAGGTGCCGGACCTCCTCCACGAGCCCGAGGACGGCGATGCGCGCCCCGACCGGGGCCTCCCCCACACGCGTCGGCGAGACGGCCCCGTCGCGGTGCGGCCCTTCGAGCGAGAGTGGAGCGATCAGGCCGAGCGCAAGCAGGGAGAGGCCGACGGCAAACGGGAGCGCGCGCATCGTGGGTACCGACGCGACCTTGCGGCTCGGGCAGGTCAACCTTGGGGGATACTCATCGCACGTCCCTCATTCAATCAACCCGCATGATCGTGTGAGGGTTTTGCGCAGACCCTCACCCAACCGATAACCCCCCAGCCCGCACGGAGAACGCTGTGCTCGACACGGCAATCGTGGCGGCCGCAGCAACGGCCGCGGTTCCGGGGAGCCTCCTCGGCCTCTGGGCGGGGCTCGTCCCCGGTCTGCACTCGAACACCTTGGCGCACGGGTTGCTCGCGTACCCGGCGATCGCGCTCGTGCCGATCACGGGCGCGGCGGGCGCCGCAACGGGGTCCCAGGAGGCCATGGCCGCCGCCGCGGGCCTACTTTTTGGGATGGCGCTTGGACACGCGTTCTCCGACGACATCCCCGCCGTCTTCCTGGGGGCGCCCGACGCCGACACGGCCCTCTCCGTCCTGCCGGGCCACCGGCTGCTCGCGGCGGGCCAGGGCTACGAGGCGATACGCGCGACCGCGCGGGGCTCGCTGCTTGGCGTGCTGTTCTGCCTGCCGTTCGTGCCACTCCTGGCCGGCGCGATGGGACCACCCCTCAACGGCTACGATGCCGTTCGCCCGTTCTTCCCCGCGATACTCCTCTTCCTGGCCGGCTTGCTCATCGTTTCTGAACGGGGCGCGGCTACACCGGGCGGGCTCTCGAGGAACAGGGCCCGGATGACGGCCGTGGGCCTCCTGCTCGCGTCGGCCGCGATCGGGGAGCTCGTCATGTTCCGGGGGCTTCCGGACATCGGCTACTACCCGATGGGCGCGTCGACCGTAGGCTCGGGCGGCCCCCTCCTCGCCCTTTTTGCTGGCCTTTTCGGGATTCCGACGCTCCTTCTTGCGACGGTCGTTCCTGGGGAGCCCCCTCCAGAAAACGCGGAGGTGCCTCGGGCGTCACTCAACCGCCGGGACACTGTGTCGTACGCCGGCATGGGGACCGGCGCGGGCGCCCTCGTCGGGTGGCTGCCCGGGATCGGCGCCGCCCAAGCGACGACCATCGCGTTTGTCGTCGCGGACAAGCTGCGCCTGCGCTCCGCCCGGAACCGGGGCTCCAACCGGGACGCGGTGTCGTTCCTAGTCGCCGCAAGCGCGGTCGGGACCGCGAACCTCGTGTTCAACCTCGTGGCGCTCTCGGTCCTCCAACGCGAGAGGAGCGGCGTGATGGTCGCACTGGACGAGGTGGCCGGACCGCTCGTCTCGGCTCCCGGCACATGGGCGGCGCCCACCGGCCTGCTCGTCGGGCTTTTGGTGGGCGCCGTCGCCTGCCTCCCCCTCTGCTATGCGTTCGTTGTCCTTTCGGGTCGGGGCGTCACGAAGCTCTACCGGCGCGTTTCCCCCCAGCGGCTGTCGGCAGCAGCGCTCGTATTCCTCCTCGCGATGATCTTCCTGATCGAAGGCACGCTGGGGCTCTTGGTGGCGGGCGTGGCGACATCAATCGGGCTCATTCCACCGCTTGCGGGCGTAAAGCGCGTGCACCTGATGGGGTGCGTGCTGCTCCCCGTGTCGCTGAGGATCGCCGCGTTGTAGCGACCACCAAGCCAAGCGAGGGGCCGTGCGTTGCATCGGGCGAAACTCAGCCGGGCGCCACCGGATGAGTATATCAAAGAGACGAGTGCTGGGCGCGTCTCCGGAGACCTTTAGTTGGCCAGTGGTGCGAAACGAATCGAACCGATGGCAGGCCCGCGGACTTTGCCGGCCCGGCCGCTCGCTCGGTCGCCTCGCGCGCGCCATGGACTCGTCAACGGGGGTCGCGCCGCCGCCCCGAACCGTGGGAGGATCAATGGATCCGCGGCGGGCGGGGACCGGGGCCGCACGAACGGCTTCGCGGGCCGAGTCAACGGGTTCTACGCGGTGCGAGACCGGGGGCGCACCAACGGGGCCACGGTGGGGTC